>JAQGHW010000368.1 GCA_028291505.1 Rhodopila sp.
TGGCGTTCTGGGCCGTCTCCGATCTCGCGCCCGACCAGCTAGCCGAGTTTGTAGCGCTCTTGCGAGACGGAGCGTCTTCACCCTGACTGTGCAGGTTGAAAACGCTCTATCCTCTTGTTTGATCGCATGATTTACGCGCTTCGTGCGAACAGCGCGTCCTGTGGACGACGGATGTTCCCCTCGCGTTTCGTCAGCTTGGCTGACGCCAACGAAACGCTGGCCGCCCAACGCGACCATGCTCTAACAAGAAGCTGGCGTTCCGCACATAGGGTTCGCCCGCCGTTCGCCGTTGGCGCTTCGAAGGCGGCCATCGACAGACTGCGCGCTTCGGATAAAAAAAGGCGGTACGGCCGGGGGAGAGGCCGCACCGCCAAAGGTGGTCGCGCGATAATAGTGAGCGCGACTTCGGGGGAGGAAACAGGACACCGCCTAAGCGGCGCCGCGTCTGTATGTAGGATCAAAATATTTAGGAAAGGTTAACAAGACCGTGCACGAACCGATTTTTTTGAGCATTTCTCTGATATTTTATCGCCGGAGCCAAAGCGCATGAGCAATCTGCCGCTGGTCGGCCTGAAAGTGCTCGAAATAGGACACTATGTCGCGGCCCCGTTCTGCACCCGCATCCTCGCCGACCTGGGTGCCGAGGTGATCAAGCTGGAGCCGCCGGGCGGCGATCCGTTCCGAGGCTGGGGCGCAGCGAAGGACGGGCATTCGGTGTGGTTCAGCATTCATGGGCGCAACAAGCTCTCAGTCGAACTGGATCTGAAGAAGGATCGTGAGGTCCTGCTGAAGCTCGCCGCCCGCGCCGACGTGCTCGTGGAAAACCTTCGCGCCGGCCAGTTGGAGCGGTTGAAGATCGGCCCCGACGTCCTGCATGAAGCGAATCCTCGGCTGGTGATCGCTCGTATTTCCGGTTATGGGCAGGACGGCCCGTATCGCGACAAGCCGGCGTTCGGCGCAATTGGCGAGGCGATTGGCGGGTTGCGACACCTGACCGGACATCCCGGCGGCACCACCGATCTGCCGCCGCCGAGGTGCGGGATTTCGATCAGCGATGATCTCGCCGGGCTGTACGCCGCGATCGGGTTGCTGTCGGCGGTGTGGCAGCGCGATGCGATGGGCACGGGGAAGGGCAGGGTGGTCGACGTGAACCTCGTCGACAGCGTGTTCAGCCTGATGGAGGGTATGCTGCCGGAATACGCCTTGGACGGGCGCGTTCGTCAGCCGGCGGGGGCCGCGCTGCCAACCGCCTCACCGACCAACACTTATCCCTGCGCCGATGGGCGGTGGCTCTGCATCGCCGGGAACTCGGATCTGATCTTCTCGCGGTTGATGGCGGCGATCGGCCGGCCAGAGATGGCTGCCGACGCCGCCTATGCAACCAACGGCCTGCGCTGCGACCACCGGGATGCGCTGGATGCCGCGATCTCCGCCTGGACGCGGACAATCACCGCGAAGGACGCCGAAGCGATCCTGGAAGCGGCCGAGGTCCCATGTTCGCGCCTGTTCGACATCGCCGACTGCGCCGCCGACCCGCATTTCCGGGAACGACAGGCGGTGCAGCACGTGCAGGATCCGCTGATCGGCCGCACGCTGCATCCGGGACCGGCGATCCGGCTGGACGGCGAACGGCCGGAAGACGTCGTGCGCTGGACAGGCCCGGGTGTCGGTGCGCATACGGACCATGTGCTGCACACGCTGCTTGGATTGCCGCGGAATCCAGCCTGATCAATATGTTCTTGCATCTTCTTCCCACGTCGTTGGATAAGGCGATGGATCAGGCACGGCGCGTCAGCCGCTTGCCGGTCCGCGAGGATCCATGCGCCGCATCGCGTTCCGACTGCTTCCCCTGCTCTGCCTGGCGCTGGCGGCCTGCGGCGGCGGCGGTGGTGCGGGGCATCCAGGCGACTACGTCGGCGGTGCCGCGCCGGTGGAATGCGCGCCCTTCGCGCGGGCACTGACCGGGGTTTCCCTGTCCGGTCCGGCCGCGGATTGGTGGCAGCAAGCCGAGGGGCGCTACACACGCATGCAACGGCCCGAAGTCGGCAGCCTGCTGGTCCTCCGCCGTTCGGGACGCCTGCCGAGCGGGCATGTGGCCGTGGTGTCGCAGGTGCTGTCGCGGCGGCAGATCATGGTGACCCAGGCGAACTGGGTGCATCACCGGGTCACCGCGGATCAACCGGTGATCGACGTATCGGACAATGGCGACTGGAGCGCGGTGCGAGTCTGGTGGCCGCCATCAGGGCAGATGGGTGTCAGCGATTATCCGGCGTTTGGCTTCATTCGGCCGGACCATCCGATTGGCCACGATCGCCTTGTCGCGACCACGCCAGCCGCGGTCCGCATCGCGGAAGGCGGCTGGTAGGCGGCTGTTCACGATAACGCGCGCAAATCGGCTCGAAGCCGATCGGGGCTCGAGTTTGCCAGCAGCGCCCCAAGACACTCATGCGTCTGTTGCCAGATCGGTATGGCGGCCACCAGCGCGCAGCGTCCCGAGGGCGTCAGGGCCAGGCTGCGCCGGCGTTTGTCCTTCTCACCCCTCAGCACGTCGACGAACCCGCGCCGCTCCAGCGGCTTCAGATTGGCGGTCAGTGTCGTGCGATCCAGCGCCAGCAGCGCCGCGACCTGCGCCATGTTCGGCGGCTCCGGACGATTAAGCGACATCAGCAGCGAGAACTGGCCGCTGGTCAGCCCGACCGGTCGCAGCGCCTCGTCATAACGCCGCGCCAAGGCCCGGGCTGCCCGCTGCACATGCAGACAGAGGCAGGTATCGCGGATCAGCAACGTGGTGGCGAAAGGTGGATCAGTCGAAGGAAGCATGAGTCGATTAACGTTGACATCAACCTATTTGTCCAGGAACCTCTCCAACCAAAAGGGGAGCAAAACATGCCGACACGCGTTTTCATCCTGCTCGGAACCAAGAAGGGCGCTTTTACGCTGGAGAGCGATGAAGCCCGCCGAAGCTGGGCCTTGCGCGGCCCATTCTGCGAAACCTGGCCGATGAACCACGTCATCGCCGACCCTGCGACCGCCACGATCTATGCCGGCGGCGGCAACGAATGGTTCGGCCCGGCAGTCTGGAAATCCGCCGACCTCGGCCAGACCTGGACCCATTCCAGCGACGGTCTCGCCTACCAGGCGGGTGAGCAGGCGATAAAGTCGGTCTGGAGCCTCGGCTGCCGTGACGGCCGGGTTTATGCCGGCGTGGAACCCGCCGGGTTATTCGGCAGCGACGACCAAGGTCAGTCCTGGACCCATGTCGCCGGCCTGCGAGCCCACCCCACGACGCCGAAATGGCAGCCGGGCGGCGCGGGGTTGATCCTGCACTCCATCGTTACTCATCCGCGCGATCCGGATCAGATCTGGGTCGGCATATCGGCCGCCGGGGTATTCCATACCGCGGATGGAGGACAGACCTGGGCACCCCGGAACACCGGCACCCGTTGCGATTACTTGCCGGAGGCCGAACGGTATCCCGAATTCGGCCAGTGCGTTCATTGCCTGGTGATGGCGCCGAACCAGCCCGATCTGCTGTACCAGCAGAACCATTGCGGCATGTATCGCAGTCAGGACGGCGGGCAGAATTGGCAGAGCATCGAAGCCGGGTTGCCGTCCAGCTTCGGCTTCCCCGCCGTCCCCCACCCGAGGGACCCGTCCACCCTGTTCCTGGTGCCGCTCAACGGCGACATCGCCGGCCGCTACGTGCCGGACGGGAAAGCCGCGGTTTGGCGCACCCGCGACGGCGGCGCCCGCTGGCAGGCGATGCGTGACGGCCTGCCGCAGGAGAACGCATTTTTCGGCGTGCTGCGGCAGGCCATGGCCGCCGACCGGCTGGACCCCGCGGGCGTCTATGCCGGCACCAACACCGGCACGTTGTTCGCAAGCGCCGATGAGGGCGAACGGTGGACCACCATCGCGCAGCACCTGCCGCCGATCCTGTCGGTCGAGACTCTGGTCGTCGACGCGTAGAGTGATCGGGTGACCAGGTCGCCTGACCATGAACGCGTGCTGGTGGTGCTGCCGACCGCCCTCATGCGTCTTTTTCCCGATAGTGAGCGCGAACTCACGGTATGCGCCATGAGTGTCCGAGACCTGATCGATGCGCTCGAGGCGCGATGGCCAGGGATGCGCGACCGGCTATGCGATTCTCAGCCGCGGGTCCGGCGACACATCAACATCTTCGTCGAGGGCGAACGCGCGACCCTTGACACACCGCTTTCTCCCGGCGCCGAAGTATACGTCATGACCGCGATCAGCGGCGGCTAGTACCCGATCGCAGAGAAGCGTGAGGCGCAAAGCGACCACGATTCGCCGCGTGAATCGGCTACTTCAAGCAAATTACGACGTATCGTCCTTCTCTGATGGGCGATACTAGAGCATTTTTAGGCTGAGTAGACGCTCCCTTCTACGCGTCGCCCACACAACCGTTCCGACGGTTCGGACCGCGTGGCCCACGACCTCCGCCGCCCAAATCGTCCCGCGTTAACCTTTTCGCCGCCGGGTCGTGCTAGCCCTCCGCCCGCATGAAGCACAACCATCGCCGGGTGGAGGCACGGCAGCGCGGGCCGGTGCAAGCAGCGTCGCCGACCATTCAGGCGGTGTTCGCCATTGCCGTCCAACATCATCTGGCGGGTCGCTTGAAGCAAGGCGAACACCTCTACCGCCAGGTCCTGGCACTCAACCCGCGTCATGCCGACGGCCTGCACCTGCTCGGGGTCGTCGCTTACCAGACAGGACGCCTCGACCACGCGATCGAACTGATCCGCAAAGCAATCGCGAGCAACGCCAAAGTCGCCGCATACCATTGCAACCTGGGCAACGCGCTCCGGGACCGGGGCGAACTGGACGACGCAGACACCTGCTATCGCACCGCCCTGAAACTCCAGCCGAACCTCGCGGAGGCACACACCAACCTCGGCAGCGTGCTCACCGAACTTGGGCGACCGGAGGAGGCGATCGACTGCCACCGCAGGGCCCTCGCCATCAATCCGAACCTCCCGGAGGCGCACACCAATCTAGGCCGGGTGCTGCAGCAACAGCGGCGGCTGGACCAGGCGGTCGCCTCCTACCGAACAGCCCTCGCCCTCCGCCCAGACCATCCGCAGGCCCATTGCAACCTAGGCAGCGCCCTTGAGGACCAGGGGCAAATGAAAGACGCGGCAATCGCGTACCGAACGGCGCTTGATCTCAAGCCCGACTTCCCGGAGGCACACTACAACCTGGGCAACGTGTTTCGGATCCAAGGCCGGCTGGACCAGGCGGCGACCTGCTTCCGTCAGGCCGTTAGCCACAGGCCAAACTTTCCCGAAGCGCACAACAACCTGGGCCAGGTGCTCGGGGAGCCGGGTGAACTGGACCAGGCGATCGCCTCCTATCGCAGTGCCCTCGATCTCAAGCCGGACTTTCCGGAGGCACACAACAACCTCGGCAAGGCGCTCGGCGAACAGGGACAGCTGGACAAGGCGGTCGCCTGCTACCGCGCGGCCCTCGCGCTCAGGCCGGATTTCCCGGACGCGCACCACAACCTGGCGCTCGTTCTGCTGGCTCGGGGCGATATGGCGGCGGGGTGGCAGGAATACGAATGGCGCTGGAAGACGCCGCACATGATCGATCACCGCTGCGACTTCGCCCAGCCGCGATGGCGGGGTGAAGCGGCGGACGGCAAGACGCTGCTGATCCATGCGGAGCAAGGCTTCGGCGACACAATCCAGTTCTGCCGCTACGCCTCGTTGGCGGCGGCTCGCGGATTGCGGGTGATCATTCAGGTGCCCAAGCCGCTGGTCCGCTTGCTGCACGGACTGCAAGGCGTCGATCTAGTGGTGGCGAACAGTGACGACCCGTCCGCGTTCGATCTCCACTGCCCGATGCTCAGTTTGCCCTTGGCGGTGGGGACGACCATCGCGACCATACCCGGCGCGGTGCCCTACCTGCACGTTGACCCGGCACGGGCGGCCGCCTGGCAGGCACGCCTCGCCGCGACGGCAGGACAAGGTCCCCGGATCGGCCTGGTGTGGGCCGGCGATCCGGGCAATTCGCCCGGTCAGGCCGCGCGCGACCGGCGGCGTTCGATCGCCCCGGATCGCCTGGCGCCCTTGTTCGAGACGCCCGGCCTGCAATTCTTCAGCCTGCAAAAATACGGACCGTTACTTCCAGGTAACGTCATGATCACCGACTTCATGGATGAGATGGACGATTTCGCCGACACGGCGGCATTGATCGCCAACCTCGATCTGGTCATTTCAGTCGACACCGCGGTCGCCCATATGGCGGCGGCGCTAGGCAAGCCGGTCTGGGTGCTATACGGCTTCGAACCGGACTGGCGCTGGTTGGGCGGGCAGTCTGACAGCCCGTGGTATCCGGCCCTCCGCCTCTACCGTCAGACCAATCCGGGCGACTGGGATGGCGTCCTGGCCGAAGTCGCCCGCGATCTGCCCGCGCCTCACAAGACCCATCCGAAACATGTCCCTGCGGCAACGGGCACATGAACCGAAAACAGCGCCTGGTGGCCAGGAAGCCGAAGCCAATCACACAACCAGTGTCACCGGCCCTTCAACGCTTGCTCGCCGAAGGCCTGCAACATCATCTGGCCGGGCGCTTGAGTGAAGCCGAACGGCTCTACCGCCAGATCCTCGCAATAAATCCGCGCCACGCCGACGGTCTGCACCTGCTCGGCATGATCGCCTACCAGGCTGGGCACCCCGAATTGGCCGTCGACCTGATCGGCAAAGCGATCACGACCAACGCCAACGTAGCCTCATATCACTCCAACCTGGGCAACGCGCTGAAGCAGTTGGGGCGGCTGGATCAGGCTGCCGCCGCCTACCGCGGGGCCCTCGGTCTGATGCCCAACTTCATGGAGGCGCACTATAACCTCGGTAACACGTTCAGGGAACAGGGGCGCCTGGACGACGCGGTCGCGTGCTACCGCAAGGCCCTCGCCCTCAAGCCGGACTTCGCCGAGGCACATAACAACCTGGGCCGCGTGCTGGAGGACCAGGGGCGGCTGGATGAGGCGGTCGCCTGCTGCCGCCGGGCGCTCGACCTCAAGCCAAACTTCCCGGAGGCGCACTATAATCTGGGCCGAGCGCTGGAGGAACAGGAGCGACTGGACGATGCAGCGGTCTGCTATCGCAAGGCCCTCGACCTGCAGCCTGACCTCGCCGAGGCCCACAACAACCTGGGCGCCGTACTCGGGCGGCAGGGGCACTCGGACGATGCGATCGCCGGCTACCGCAGGGCGCTGGAGCTGAAGCCGGATCTTCCAGGCATCCACAACAACCTGGCGCTGGCGCTGTTGGCACAGGGGGATATGGCGGCAGGCTGGCAGGAACATGAATGGCGCTGGAAGACGCCGCAATTGATCGAGGCCCACCGCGACTTCGCCCAACCGCAGTGGCAGGGGCAGGCAACGGCGGGGCGGACGCTGCTGATCCACGCCGAACAGGGGTTTGGCGACACCCTGCAGTTCTGCCGCTACGCCTCGCTGGCGGCCGGCCGCGGGCTGCGCGTGATCATGGAGGTCCAACGGCCGTTGGTCCGCCTGTTGCGCGATCTGCCGGGGGTCGATCTGGTCCTGGGGCACGGTGACGAACTGCCAGCCTTCGATCTTCACTGCCCGATGCTCAGCATGCCGTTGGCACTGGGCACTACCCTTGAGACCATTCCCGGCGCCGCGCCCTATCTGCACGCCGACCAGGCGGGGATCGCCGCCTGGCGGACCCGACTCGCCGCGATGGCAAACCAGAACCCCAGGGTTGGCTTGGTATGGGCGGGCAATCCCCGCAGGCATTCGCCCGCCCTGGCGGCGGCCGATCGCCGGCGCTCGTTAGCCTTGGATCGACTGGCGCCGTTGTTCGACCTGCGGGGATTGCACTTCTTCGGTCTGCAAAAAGATGCTCCCTCGGACCTCCCGCTCACCGACTTCATGGGCGAGATGGAAGACTTCGCCGACACCGCGGCTTTGATCGCCAACCTCGATCTCGTCATCGCGGTCGACACCGCCGTCGCCCATCTGTCGGCGGCGCTGGGCAAGCCGGTCTGGCTGCTGAACCGCTTCGATTCGTGCTGGCGATGGCTGACCGGCCGGCGCGACAGCCCATGGTACCCGGGACTGCGCCTGTACCAGCAGCCGCGTCCAGGCGACTGGGACCCTGTTCTGGCCGAAGTCGCCAGCGATCTGCGCGACTTCGCGGAACGCTTCGGTCGTACCGATCCACCAGTCTCTCGCGTGTCATGACGGAGCTCGGCCCTACCGCGTGCACACATTCACCGCCCCGGGGCCTGCCGGGTCCACTCCTGCACGGCGACCCCGAACGCTCAAAAAAGCGGCACAGGCGACCGTCCGGCACCCCAGGACGGCGTTGTCAAAAGCAGCGATCCCCTCAGACCTCCTGCAACGGAATGGCAAGGATCGCGTGGCGCGAAGCGCCATGTTGCCTTCTCCGCGACCTCCGGGTTCATCGTGCACTCCGTGTCAGCGCCCGGCGATGTGTGAAGCCGGCAGAACCTGGCCGGTCCTCCAACCAACAGGGCAAATTTCGACACCGATTCCAAGCGCCCTTAACCAAGCGTTAACAGTGCCGTCGTAAAGTTCTTCTCCCCCGGTCTCGGGAACGTCACGCACAGAGGGGATCGCCGGTCGGCAGACGAATGAGCCTCAAGACGGTGTTCCTCCTCTGCTTCGCCGTCGCCTGCCTTCCCGCGGTCGGATGGTCGGCTTGGACGGCCGTGCGCGCGCAGTCGGAATGGGCCAATGCCACGGCCTCCGTTCGAATGGCGGAGGCGATGGGCGACGCCCTCCAGCTGGTTGAAGCCTTGTCGCTGGAGCGTGGTGTCCTGCAGGAACGCGCCCTCTCCGACGGACCAATAACCGGCGACATGGCCGAGAGCGCCGCTCGGAATGACGCCCTGCTCGACCACGCGCAGCGCAGCATGCTGCTGGCGGGGCTGCCCGACGACGCGGTGACGCGCTCGCGGGAAATCCTCGTTGCCGTCCGCCGTCACGTCGCGGAAGCGATCGTTCATCCGGTGACGGAGCGCGACCCCGGCCTGGCGCCCGCGATCATGGCGCAGCTGTATGAGCGCCTCGCTGCGGTCCAAGGCGCCGTGGCGCGGGCGGAGAGCGAGGCGGCGCAGGCCGATGCAAAGGTCGGCGCCATGCTCGCGGTCGGTAGCCTCGCGGTCGAAATGCGCGCCGCTGCCGGTTGGCGCAGCTCCAACCTGACGGGCTGGCTGGGTGGTCGCGACCTCACGCCAGGTCAGCTCGATGAGGCGATGTACATGACTGGCGAAGTGCAGTACGCATGGGACCGCCTGCAACGCCAGGTCGTCATCGTCGGCGAGCCGCCACGGCTGGCAGCCGCCATTATCGCGACGCGGGATGGCTTCTTTCGGCTGGCGGAGCCGCGCTATCGGGAAACCCTGGCCATCGCCCGCGCCGGCGGGAAGCGGCCCACGACCTTGCGCGTGTGGCGGCAATGGACGGTTGACGCACTGGGAGGGACGCTGCTCGCCCGGAACGCAGCCATCACGGAGGCAGTCGATTACGGAACCGCGGTAGCTTTCGGCGCAAAGCTGCATTTGGCCCTCGCCGCGGCGTCGACGTTCGGCCTGCTCGCGGTCGCGGCCTGCGCCCTACTGGTGCTGCTGCGCCGGCTGGTCCTGCCCGTGCAGCGCCTGACAGCGGCGGTCACCCGCCTCGCGGCCGGTGATGTAGCGACCGTGGTCCCCGAACGCGGGCGACGCGATGAGATCGGCGCCATGGCGGCGGCGATCGAGGTGTTCAGACAGAATGCCGTCGAGCTGGGCCGGACGAACCTGCGTTTCGACGCCGCGCTGAGCAACATGTCGCAAGGCCTGGCCATGTATGATGCCGAGGAACGGCTCGTTGTTACCAACGCCCGCCTCTGCGACGTCGCTGTTGTGCCGCCCGGCAGCCTGCACGCAGGTATGACTTACCGTCAGGTTCTTGCCGTCACTGCCGCAGCCGGCCATTTCCCCGGGCGCACCATCGACGAGGTCTATGCCGAACGCGGACGCCTCCGAGCGGCGAACCGCGACTCTCTGTCTTTCGAGGAGTGGCGCGGTGGAAAACTGGTCACGATTTCATCGCGGACCCTGTCGGACGGCGGCTGGCTGTTTACCATCGAGGATATCACCGAGCGTCGCCTCAATGAGGAGCGCATCACCCATATAGCGCACCACGATGCCTTGACCGGTCTGCCGAACCGCGTGCTGTTCCGCACCCGGCTGGAGGAAGCGCTGGCGCGGGCGAACCGCGGCGAGTGCTTCTCGATCCTTTACCTGGACCTCGACCGCTTCAAGACGGTCAACGACACCCTCGGCCACCCGGTCGGCGACGCGCTGCTGCAGGCGGCAACCGCTCGATTGCAGACGGAACTGCGCGAAACCGATACCGCGGCTCGGCTGGGCGGCGACGAATTCGCCGTGCTGCAAACCGCGGCCGACCAGCCACGGGCCGCGACAGCGCTCGCCCATCGGCTCATCAACGCGCTTGGCGCGCCGTACCTGCTCGGTGGCCATCAGATCAATGTCGGCGTGAGCATCGGAATCGTGGTGGCCGGAGGAGACGGCGAGGACTCCGACACCCTGCTCAAGAACGCGGACCTCGCGCTGTACCGCGCGAAGGCGGACGGACGCGGCACCTGGCGCTTCTTCGAGCCGGAGATGGACGCCCATATGCAGGCGCGGCGCCTGCTCGAGCTGGATCTGCGGCGGGCGGTGGAGGCGGAGCAGTTCGAGGTGTTTTACCAGCCGGTGGTGGACCTGCGGACGCGCCGGATCACTGGCTTTGAGGCGCTGGTGCGCTGGCGGCATCCGGAGCAGGGGCTGGTCTCACCAGCCGAGTTTATCCCGCTTGCCGAGGAAATCGGCTTGATTGGGCCAATCGGCGAACGGGTCCTGCTGTGCGCCTGCGCTGAAGCGGCAGGGTGGCCGGACGACATCAAGATCGCGGTCAACCTCTCGGCCGTGCAGTTCCGCGGCGGAACCGGCCTCGCCGACATAGTCGCGGCGGCGTTGACCGCCACCGGGCTGCCAGCGAGCCGGCTGGAGCTCGAAATTACCGAGACCGCGATGCTGCATGACACCGAAGAGACCTTGGCCACCTTGCATCGCATGCAGCGGCTGGGCGTCGCGATCGTGATGGATGATTTCGGTACGGGTTACTCGTCGCTCAGTCATCTGCGCCGGTTCCCGTTCGACCGCGTGAAAATCGACCAGACCTTCGTCGCCGGCCTGGGCGATGCCGGCAGCGATTGTGCCGCCATCGTGCGCGCCGTCATGGCCTTGTGCGCGAGCCTGGGCATCGCCGTCACGGCCGAGGGGGTCGAAACCGAGGCGCAACTGGATTGGCTTGCCGCGGAAGGCCCGATCGAGGCGCAAGGCTACCTGTTCAGCCGCCCGGTGCCAGCCAACGCTATCCCAACTTTGCTCGAGACGCTAACCCGCCACGCCGCATTGGTCGCCTGATGCGTGTATGCAGATGTGGCCGGACCGGTGCCGTGGCAGACTGCCGGGACGCGCCCGATCAGGATCAGCCGAAAGCGGAGAATACTTTGGCCGGCCCGCCTCGCCCTGGCTCCCATCAACCGTTTGTCCCGCCCGCCCACGGCTTTATCAAATCTCCCCCGGCCGGCCTTTAAACCCTGTCGCCACGACGTAAAGCTCGCTCGATTCCTTGCGGCTGGAGGGCGGCTTGGCGTGGCGGACGTTGGCAAAATTCCGCTTCAGCACATCCAGGATCTGCTTCTCCGATCCACCCTGAAACACCTTCGCAACGAATGCGCCGCCGGGCGCCAAGACCTGCACCGCGAAATCGAGAGCCATCTCCGCGAGGGCGACGATCCGGATGTGATCCGTGGCCGCATGCCCGGTGGTGTTGGGCGCCATGTCCGACAGCACCAGGTTGACCTCGCCGCCAAGCTCCGCGCTCAATCGCGCCGGCATCTCCGGATCAGTGAAATCGCCCTGGATGATAGTCGAACCGTGGATCGGGTCGATCGGCAGCAAATCCAGCGCCAGTACACGGGCCGCGCCGCGCTTCACCGCCACCTGGGTCCAGCCGCCCGGCGCCGCGCCAAGGTCGAGCACCCGCCCGCCCTTCTGGATAAGATGGAACTTGTCGTCGAGCTCCAGCAGCTTGAACGCCGCCCGCGATCGCCAGCCTTGCTGCTTCGCCGCTGTGACGTATGGATCGTTGAGCTGTCGGGCGAGCCACCGCGCAGAGGCCGGACTGCGGCTCTTCGCCGTCTTGACGAAGACCGACAGACCTCTGGAGGGCGGCATGACCGGGGTTCGGCTCATGCCCCGCTCGTTGGGCCCACGCGACAGGCATCGCGACGGCGGCCCTGACGCAGGCGGTCGGCCCGCATCAGCCGCAGCAGCAGCCCCTCGCGCAGGCCGCGATCGGCGACAATCACGTGTGGTGCCGGCCAGATGCGGGTGATCGCGGCAAACACCGCGCAGCCGGGCAGCACGAACTCGACCCGGTCCGGACCGACGCAGGGATGCAGCATCAGGCCCTCCCGGCCGAGGGTGCGCAAGTGGGACAGCGCGTCGGCGGCTTCCTGGCTGCATAGCTCGACGCCATCCACGGCAATGCGCCGGTAGCGCTCCAGGTTCAGCGCGACACCGGCCAGGGTGGTGACCGTGCCGCTGGTGCCCAGTAGCCGCACCCCGCCGTCACGGATTTCACGGGCGATGCAGTGCACTCGCTCGAACGCACGCAGGCGTTCCAGGACATCCGCGACCATCGCCTCGAAACCCGCCGGCGTGAACCCCGCGTCACCCCATCGCTCCGCCAGCGTGACCACGCCGACGGGCAGCGAATCATAGCCGATCAGTTCCGGCCGGCCATCGGTCAGGCGCACCCAGGCAAGTTCGGTCGAACCGCCGCCGATATCGAAAAGCAGTGCTCGGCGCCCGTCGCAAGGCAGCAACGGCGTGCAGGATTCCAGCGCGAGCTCGGCTTCCTCGCGGCTGCTGATGATCTCGAAATCGAAACCAGTCTCCTGCTTGATGCGGATGAGGAACGTGGGGCCATTGGTCGCCCGGCGGCACGCCTCGGTGGCGATGGCGCGCACCTGGCGCACCGGCCGGCGAGCCAGCCGACCGGCGCAGGCCTGCAAGGCGTAGATCACACGATCCATCGCGGCTTCGTTCAGGCGACCCGTGGCGTGCAAGCCCTCACCCAGCCGAACGATGCGCGAAAAGCTGTCGAGAACCCGGAAACCGTCGCCCGAGGGCGTCCCAACAAGCATCCGGCAGTTGTTCGTGCCGAGGTCCAGGGCAGCGAAAGAGGGGCCGAACACCCGGCGTGCCTGATCAGGCCGCACTTCATTTCGTGGCGCGGCGGTGTCAAGCGCGGTTGGGGCCTGAACCGGCATCATCTTTGGATTGTCAACCGACTGGCGGGGACGGGCAAGCTCCGAATGCAAGTCTGGTACCGGCTGTCGATTTTTTCATGCCCGCGGGCCTATAATGCGCCTCCGCCCCGCTCGCACCACCCTCGCCTATTCAAAATCCTCGATTATCGGGCCCTTCGCCCTGTAAGGAGACTACGAGTCGGGTCAGCCCGACGTAGGGGCGACATGGCCAACTCGCCAGCCGCCACCGCCCTTCGCCTTCACATCACGCGCGGCCATATGCGCTCGGCGGAGCAACGTACGGATATCCTCGCCGCCACCATGCGCCCGGCTGGCGATGCCGATTGAAAAGGTGACATCGTGACCATCCGGCAAACCCTGGAACAGCCGGCGCGTGCACAGCCCCTCGGCACGTTCCGCAGCAGTGAGATGGTCCATGCCGTCCTGCCAGACTGCGAACTCGTCGGCGCCTACCCGGGCGACCAGGTCGCTCGGCCGGACGATCGCACGCAACTGGTTGGCCATTCGGACCAGGATGCGGTCCCCTTGCGCCCGCCCCAGCATCTGGTTGACGCGACGCAGGTCGTCGATGTCCACCAAAAGCAGTGTGCCGACGGCGGCGTCCAGGTCCAGCCGGTCAATATGCCGGTCGGCCTCGTCGAGGAACCAGCGGCGGTTGGGGATGCCAGTCAGCCGGTCGATGCCGACCTGGCCCATGCCGGCGCCGATGGCGACACGCAACAGCATGGCGACCGAGGCTGCCAAATCGTGGTCGGCATCGCTCCAGGCGCGGAATCGCGGGGCACGCCACAGCAGCAGGCCGCCGGGCCGTGCTGGCGGGAACACCCAAGGGCAGGCGAGAAGGGGTCGCTTGTCCTTGGCGACGATGTGGGACGGCCGGCCAGGCGTCGCGGTCAGCAGAGCCCGGCCCAGTTCTGTGGTCGCCGGGCCGGCAACACCGAGGCAATAGGCGACGGGCGCCTCAGCCGCATCCTCGCTCAGGTCGAGAACCGCAAGGCCTTCCAGGTCCGCCGTCACACGCAATTGCTCCAGGACCGTGACAATGGAGCCGTCGTAATCGCCACTGAAGGGCACGTCAGTCTCTCCAAGCCAAAGGATGATGACCATACTAGGCTTTTTCCAGGCGCCATGGGTAGAGGTTCACGACGCATCGCGTCATTTGCATGCGTCGATGTGTGGCCCGGATGACAGGATCTTGCTACGATTACGCTTCGGCAAATGCGATCGAACATAGGGAGGCAAAAGCCATGCGCGCCGTCTGGTACGACCGGCAGGGGCCGGCGAACGAGGTCATCGTCACAGGCACGTTGCCGACGCCGGAACCGGGGTCAGGCCAGCTGCGGGTCCGCCTGGAAGCATCGGGCGTGAACCCCGCGGACACCTACCGCAGGCGCGGCGCGGTGCCGGCCGAATATCCCAGGGTTATCCCGAACAGCGACGGCGCCGGTGTCGTCGATAAAGTCGGAGACGGTGTTCCGGCGCGCTGGGTCGGCAAGCGGGTCTGGCTGTATAACGGCCAGCGCAATGGCCGCTGGATGGGCACCGCGGCGGAGTATATCGCGCTTGACGCCGACCTTGTGACCGAACTGCCCGGCCATGTCTCCTTCGCCCAAGGTGCCACGCTCGGAATCCCGTGCATGACCGCGCATGGCTGCGTGTTCGCGCCGGGGGCGGTCCAAGGCAAACGGCTGTTGGTGACCGGTGGTGCCGGCGCGGTCGGGCACTACGCGGTGCAGCTCGCCGCCTGGGCCGGTGCCGAGGTGATCGCGACCGTCAGCTCCGATGACAAGGCAGAACGAGCGCTGGCGGGTGGTGCGGCGTACGTCGTGAACTACAGGACCGAGGATGTCGCCGCTCGCGTCGCCGAGATCACCCACGGAGCCGGGGTCGATCACGTGGTCGATGTCGACCTGGGCGGGAACCTGGCCGCGGTGCTGGGATCGGTGCGGGAAAATGGCAGCATCGCCTATTACGCCAGCAACGGCGCGCTTGAGCCGAAGGTCAACCTGCGCGCGTTGATGGCGAAGAACCTGACGGTCCGCGGCTTCGTGCTTCCCACCAGCCCGCATGCCGCGCGCAAGCGGGCGCAACTGGACATCGCCGCGTTCATTCGCACCCCCGGCCGAATTCTGTCCGTTGCCGGCGAGTTCCCGCTGCACGACACCGCGGCGGCGCATATCTCGGTGGAGGCTGGCGACAAGATCGGCACGGTGGTGGTGGCCTGCGCCCGCTAACCCACAACTTTGCTTTATTTAAAGGAAGATATGAGTCGGCGGCCAACCCAATTCGACAAAGAACCGATATCTCGGGCCGCTGGCTGGTTGGCTATACTGAGGAAGTTTGTTGATAGATAATTTCTGTTCGCAATACTTTTTGCACGGTGACAGAAGAGACCAAGCCGGGTTTATCCAGAATGTCGCCATCGGACGTTACTGCTCCTTTGCCCGTGACGTGCAGATCGGCCACGGCTTTCATCCGCACGACTGGCTCTCGGTCCCGCCCTTGCAGTATAGCGCCAACTACCGGGGTTTCTCCGCCTTCGCCGCGCGTCACGGTGCTGCATCGGGTCAGATCGTAACGACACCTTTCCGGTATGAACGGCCAACCACGATCGGCAACGACGTCTGGATCGGCAACCACGTCTTCGTCATGGATGGCGTAACAATCGGGCATGGAGCGATCATCGGAGCGGGTTCTGTTGTCACCAAGGACGTCGACCCCTACACCATCGTCGCGGGCGATCCAGCACGGGCTATCCGGGATCGCTTCGAAACAAGAATGGTTGAGCGTCTCATGAGACTCCGGTGGTGGCGCTTTGCGCTGGCGGATCTGGGGCCAGTCGACTTTTCTCGCCCCGCCGCCGTTCTCGACCACCTGGAAGCCCTGCTCGAAGCGGGTACAATCTCGGAATATGCCCCCCCGTTCGTCCTTCTCCCCCTATCTAATCCCTGACGCTCGGTTCCAAGCTGTCGGCTGAGGCAGCCCCAAGGGCAGCATGGCGGTTCTTTCCGGCCAGGTTGCACCGCCAGGCAGTTGACAGGTCAGGCCGCGCTGTCTCTGCTGGGCCAACAACAAAATCCTTGGGGAACTTCTATGATCCGTACGACCCGCCGCGCCGTGCTGGGGGCAGCCGCGGCCCTGGCGGCGCTGCCCGCCCGAGCGGAAAACGCCCCTGGGGTGACCGAGTCCGAAATCTTGTTCGGGCAGACGATGCCATACAGCGGCCCGGCGTCATCCTACGGCACCATCGGCAAGTCCTCCGACGCCTATTTCCAGATGATCAACGACCAGGGAGGCGTCAACGGGCGGAAGCTGCGGATGCTGTCGCTGGATGACGGATATCTGCCGCCCAAGACGGTGGAGCTGACCCGCCGGATGATCGAGGAGGACAAGGTCGCCTTCCTGTTCAACACCCTCGGCACACCCACCACCAATGCGACCCGGAAATACGTCAACAGCAAGAAGGTGCCGCAGCTTTTCATCGCCTCCGGTGCCACGCAGTTTGGTGATCGCGAGCACTTCCCCTGGAGCCTGGGTTGGCAGCCGACCTATCAGGTGGAAGGACGTATCTACGGCAAGTACACCCTGCAGGCCGCGCCGGATGGCAAGGTCGGGGTGCTGTACCAGGGCGACGATTCCGGACGCGACTACTTCAAGGGCCTTAAGGACGGCCTGGGCGACGCGGCGGAAAAGATGATCGTCGGCACGGCGACCTATGAGGTGTCGGACCCGACAGTCGATTCGCAGATCCTGACGTTGCGGGACAAAGGTGCGGATGTCCTGTTCATGACCGGCATCCCGAAGTTCAATGCCATGGCGATCCGCAAGGCCTTCGATATCGGCTGGAAGCCGCGGCTGTTCTTCATTTCGTCAACCGGCTCCTCGGTTGCCAGCGCGATCGTCCCAGCCGGCACCGAGAAGGCTGTCGGCGTGATCACCGCGAGCTACCTGAAGGATCCAACCGACAAGCAATGGGCGAACGATGCCGGTTACCTGGAGTGGCGTGCATGGCTGGCGAAGTACTATCCAACCGCGGATATCACCGACGTCAACAACGCCTATGGCTATACCTCCGCGCAAACCCTGGTGCAGGTGCTGAAACAGTGCGGCGCTGATATGTCGCGGGAAAACATCATGCGCCAGGCAACCAACCTGGATGTTGCGTTGCCGATGCTGCAACCCGGCATCCGGGTAAAGACCGGACCGGAGGATTATTACCCACTTAAGCAGATGCGCCTGGTGAAGTTCGATGGTCTGGGGTGGATCCCCTTCGGCGACCCGATCTCGGGCTGACAACAGCAGCCTGGCGCGTCGACACTGCTGGCACCCATCGGCCGGCGCCGGGCCGTGACACAAACCGAGTTGCTACCCTTGATAGGCCTCAAGACGGCGCCCGCCGTTGCCCAGTTCGATCGCATGGACGGCCACCAGGACCCGGATAACCTGATCCGAACGGATGGAAAGCTGTGACAGGTCAATGGTGAAGCCGTGGTGTCCCGTGCCGAAACCTGCATCCAGCAGGTCCTGACGGAACCCATCCGCGAGGACGGTCAGGACCGGCTGGTCATCCACCAAGAGATCAAGCGCCACCGGGTCGGCCGCATCAGTAAGGCGGCACCACCCGTGGAGACCTCCACCTGCCACGCCATCGATCATCCCCTCGTAACGACGCCGCGCCTGGGCAATATAAGTTTGCCGGTTGGGCTCGATGACGCGGACCAGCCTCTCGCGCAGTGCGGCGCCTCGCGGCAGGCCGCAGAATTGCAGGATCGCATCGATGAAATCGCCCGGAAACGCCAGGGACTTCTCGTAGCTCAGCAAGAGCGTGGGACATCGGAGCCGCTCGATGAACGTCGTTATCGCAGCCTGGTCCTCTACCGCGGTCCGCACCAGCCGCATCGGCTCCTGATATTCCGAAAGGGACGTTCTCACCGCCACCGATACCGGATCGCGAAATGTGACGATGACATGCGGATCGCTGAACCGGGCGATGTCTTCGTGTCCGAGCGGCCGGCACAGCATCGGAAACTTGAAGCCCCAGGTGCCATAGTTTGCGTCTCGCTCGGCGATAAGCCGTGTCAGGGCGTCGATATCACGGGAAATGAGGATTTTAGCCATCGCTTCGTCCTCATACACGATGTCGTTGATCTCGGTGCCCATGAAGACGCCGACCTGCAGCAGGACGGATGCGACAAGGCTGGTTCCGGACCGGTGGAGGCCGGTCACGATCAATGTCTTGCCGCCAGCCCCGGGCACGCTCGCCGCGGGGCGGTTCACGATGAAACCCTTGTTCAGCAACTGGTCGGCCGTACCGCCGGAAGCGCTCATTGATTGTCCCACCCCGTTGGATGATCCATGATCGAGACCGTTCGATGGTCACCCGCGGCGGTCAGGCTGTCACTCCTGGAAGGATGAAATCATGGCAATACATAAACTCGCGCTCGTCGTGGGCGCTAGTCGCGGCATCGGACTGGGCGTGACAAAGGAGTTTCTGGCGCACGGCTGGGACGTCATCGCAACGGCTCGGCAGCCGGAAAAGGCGACGGCATTGCGTGATCTGGAGGTTTCCCATCCTGGACGCGTATCGACCCCACGACTGGATATGAACGATGCCGCGGCGGTGGATGGGTTCGCCGACAGCCTGGGCGGCAAGGTGCTGGATGCGGTGCTGGTCAACGCCGGTGTCGCGGGGCCCGAACATAGGAGCGCGAGC
>JAQGHW010000369.1 GCA_028291505.1 Rhodopila sp.
CGAGGACGTCATCCTCGGTTGCGCGTTTCCGGAGGCCGAACAGGGCCTGAACGTTGCACGTTTGATCGGACTGTTGGCGGACCTGCCGCTTTCGGTCGCCGGGGTTACCGTCAACCGTTTCTGCGGCTCGTCGATGCAATCGATCCACATTGCCGCCGGACAGATCGCCCTGGGTGCTGGTGACGTGTTCATTTGTGCCGGCATCGAAAGCATGAGCCGCGTTCCAATGATGGGCTACAATCCGCTGATCAATCCAGCGCTGATGAAGGCCATGCCCTCCGCCTACATCAGCATGGGTGAAACCGCTGAAAACGTCGCCCGCAAGTGGCAGATCCCGCGCGGCGACCAGGAGGCGTTTGCCGTCCGCAGCCACCGGCGTGCCGCGGCCGCTGTCGCAGCCGGTATGCTGACCGATGAAATCGTACCCATTTCAGGCAAGGGGAGCACCGTGGATCGCGATGGCTGTATTCGCCCTGAGACGACGCCAGAGGGGCTCGCCGGTCTTAAGCCCGCGTTCGACAAGGATGGCACCGTAACAGCTGGCACGTCATCGCCGCTTACCGACGGCGCCGCCGCTGTGCTTGTATGCAGCGAGACATATGCCGACAAACACGGTCTCCAGCCGCTCGCCCGCATCAAGTCCATCGCGGTCGCCGGCTGCGCGCCGGAAGTCATGGGCATCGGCCCTGTCGCCGCTACGAAGAAGGCACTGGCCCGCGCCGGGATAGAGATCGGCGCGATCGACGTGGTCGAATTGAACGAGGCATTTGCCAGCCAGGCGCTGGCGTGCGCACGCGAACTGGGTATTCGCGACGAGACGCTAAATCTCGACGGCGGCGCCATCGCGCTGGGTCATCCGCTGGGTGCGACGGGCGCGCGCATCACCGGCAAGGCAGCCTCGTTGCTGGCACGAACCGGCGCCCGTTACGCCCTGGCAAGTCAGTGCATCGGCGGCGGCCAGGGCATTGCCACGATCCTGGAGCGCGTGTGATGGCGGGCTCGATCCCACGCAGCACCATTCGTAAGGTCGGTGTCATCGGCGCTGGCACGATGGGGGCGGGCATCGCCGGCCACGTTGCCAACGCCGGTGTCCCGGTCGTGCTGCTCGACATCGTTCCGAGCGGCGCAAGCAACAGGAATGCTCTGGCCGAAGATGCGGTGGCGAAGCTGCGCAAGGCTGAACCGCCCGCGCTGATGCACGACGGCGCGGCCAAACTAATCGAGACCGGCAACCTGGAAGATGACCTGGGCAAACTCGCCGACTGTGACTGGATTGTCGAAGCGGTGCTGGAACGCGTCGACATCAAGCAGGCGTTGTATCGCAAGCTGGAAGCGGTCCGGCGTCCGGGCAGCGCGATCAGCTCCAACACCTCGACCATTGCGCTAAAGGTACTGACCGAGGGGATGAGCGAGGCGTTTCGCCGCGACTTCCTGATCACTCATTTTTTCAATCCGCCGCGCTACATGCGCCTGCTGGAAATCGTTTCTGGCCCGGCGACCGCGCCGGACATTGTTGCGGCCGTTGCGGGGTTCGCCGATGTGGCCCTCGGCAAGAGCATCGTCCGGTGTGAGGACAGCCCCGGCTTCATCGCCAATCGTCTGGGGATCTACTGGCTTCAGCTGGCGCTGATCGAAGCGATCGACCAGGGGCTGACGGTTGAGGAAGCGGACGCGATCATCGGTCGCCCGATGGGCATTCCCAAGACGGGCGTATTTGGACTTATGGACCTTGTCGGCATCGATCTGGGGCCGCACGTCAACGCTTCGATGCGCGCGGTGTTGCCGAAATCCGATGCCTTCCACAGCGTGGACCGTGACGTGCCATTGATCGGTCGCATGATCGAACAAGGTCTGACGGGCCGGAAGGGCAAAGGCGGCTTTTACCGCCTTGATCATTTGAAGGAACGTCGTACCAGATTGGTGATCGATTTGAACTCCGGCAAGTACCGGCCGGAACAAAAACCGGTCCTGCCAGAAGTTGAGGCTGCCGGAGGCGATTTGCGCATTCTGCTGTCGGCGCCAGGCAAGATCGGTTCCTACGCGTTTCGAGTGCTGGCACAGACCATCGCCTATGCGGCGACTTTGATCCCCAACGCCGCTGCCTCGGTTGCCGACATCGATGAAGCGATGCGCCTCGGCTACAACTGGAAGTGGGGGCCGTTCGAGCTCGCCGACAAGTTAGGATCGGCTTGGTTGGTGGAGCAACTGATTGCCCATAACGTGACCGTGCCGAAGGTGTTGGCAAACGCCGCGGGCAAACCCTACTATCGGGTGGAGAGCGGCAAGCGCCAATACCTCGGCACCAACGGCGACTACCATGACATCGTCCGGGCGCCCGGCGTGCTGCTGTTGGAAGACATCAAGCTCGTTACTGAGCCGATTTTAAAGAACAGTTCCGCTGCGCTTTGGGACATCAGGGACGGCGTTGCCTGCTTCGAATTCACTTCGAAATCGAATGCGCTCGACGAAAAGACGATCGAGCTGCTTGGTAAATCGATCGAAGTGGTGGCCGCGAAGTTCAAAGCTCTGGTGATCTACAACGAGGGCAGCAACTTCTCCCTCGGTGCCAATCTGGGAGTGATCCTGTTCGCCGCGAACATCGCAGCCTGGAGCGAGATCGACAAGTCGATCGCCTCCGGCCAACAGGCATATAAGTCACTGAAATATGCTCCCTTCCCCGTGGTGGCTGCTCCCGCTGGCATGGCATTGGGCGGCGGGTGCGAGATCGTCCTGCATGCCGACGCGGTGCAGGCGCACGCCGAGACCTACCTCGGGCTAGTCGAGTGCGGCGTCGGCCTCATTCCCGGTTGGGGCGGTTGCGGTGAGCTGCTGGCCCGTTGGAACGCAGAATCCAAGCTGCCGCGCGGCCCGATGCCCGCCTCTGCCAAGGTGTTCGAAGGGATCAGCACGGCCGATGTCACAAAGTCGGCGCATCAGGCGATGGAAAAGAAGTTCCTTCGTCCGACCGACGGCATCAGCATGAACCGCGACCGTCTTCTGGCCGACGCGAAAATGCGGGCGTTGTCTCTGGTTGACGGCTACATTCCGCCGAAGCCGCCGGAATTCGTTCTGCCGGGCCCGTCAGGCCGAGCGGGATTGAATGCGGCGGCAGAGGGTTTCCATCGACGCGGGATCGCGACCGATCACGATCTGGTCGTTGCCGATGCGCTGGCCGAGGTTCTATGCGGTGGCGATACGGACATCATCGATACAGTTACCGAGCAGCAAATGCTCGACCTGGAGCGTCGAGCGTTTATACGGCTGGCGCGGACCGGACCGACACTGGCTCGAATCGAACATACGCTTGAGACCGGCAGGCCCTTGCGAAATTGAGAATGTTGCCAGCCGACCCCCGCTAGTACCTCGTCACAGTGGTTGTGACTCGTTCAAGGTGTCGGGATGGGCACATGCCACAACGGCAGTCGCAGCTGGATGACCGGCCGGCTCGCCAGGGTCTACGGCGCCAATTTCCGGATCAATCAGGACGGACAGATTCCCTCACAAACCCGTTCTACACCAGCCGAGCCTGACGCACCGCGGCGGCGATGAAGCCGGCGAACAGGGGGTGCGGGGCGAACGGCTTGGACTTCAGTTCCGGGTGGTACTGCACGCCGACGAACCAGGGATGGTCGGGGAATTCGACAATCTCCGGCAGCACGCCATCGGGCGACATGCCGGAAAAGCGCAGACCGATCGCCTCCAGCGGAGCGCGCAGGTTGACGTTGACCTCGTAGCGGTGGCGATGGCGTTCCTCGATCACCGGCGCGCCGCCGTAGATCGTTCGGACCAGGCTGCCCTCGCCCAGCAGTGCCGGGTAGGCGCCTAGCCGCATGGTGCCGCCCTTGGCGTCGTCCTCCGAGCGGCGCTCGATCTGGTTGCCGCGGGCCCATTCGGTCAGCAGTCCGACAACCGGCGTGCCGCACGGGCCGAACTCGGTGGAGGACGCCGTGGGCATGCCTGCGAGACTTCGGGCTGCCTCGATCACCGCCATCTGCATGCCGAAGCAAATGCCGATATAGGGCACCCGGTGTTCGCGGGCGAAGCGAACCGCCTCGATCTTGCCGGGGGTTCCGCGTTCGCCGAAACCGCCGGGGACCAGGATGCCGTGCACGCCTTCCAGGCGATGGACGGTGCCGGGCTGCTCGAAGATTTCGCTGTCCACCCAGTCGAGGTGGACTTTCACCCGGTTGGCGATCCCGCCATGGATCAGCGCCTCGGACAGCGACTTATAGCTGTCCAGCAGGTTGGTGTATTTGCCGACCACCGCGATGCGGACCTCACCTTCCGGATTCTGCACGTTGTTGACGATGCGGCGCCAGCGGGACAGGTCCGGTTCGGTGTCGAAGCTCAGGCCGAAGTGACGTAACACTTCGCGGTCCATGCCTTCGTCGTGGTAGGCGATCGGAACCTGATAGATCGTGCCGACGTCCAGTGCCGGGATCACCGCTTCGGGGCGCACGTTGCAGAACAGCGCGATCTTGCGGCGCTCATTGTCCGGAATCGGGCGGTCGCAGCGACATAGCAGCATCTGCGGCTGGATGCCGACATTCAGCAGTTCCTTCACCGAATGCTGGGTCGGCTTGGTCTTCAGTTCGCCGGCCGAGGGGATATACGGCACCAGGGTCAGGTGGACGAACATCGCGCCCTGCGGCCCAAGCTCATTGCCCAACTGGCGGATGGCTTCCAGGAACGGCAGGCTTTCGATGTCGCCGACGGTGCCGCCGATTTCCACCAGCACGAAGTCGAACTCGGCGGTTTCGCGCAGCACGACTTCCTTGATGGCGTCGGTGATGTGCGGGATCACCTGCACGGTCGCGCCCAGGTAGTCGCCGCGCCGCTCCTTGGCGATCACATCCTGGTAGATGCGGCCGGTGGTGGCATTGTCGAGCTGGGTGGCATGGACGCCGGTGAAGCGTTCGTAGTGCCCCAGGTCGAGATCGGTCTCGGCGCCGTCATCCGTGACGAAGACCTCCCCGTGCTGATACGGGCTCATGGTGCCCGGATCGACGTTCAGGTAGGGGTCGAGCTTTCGCAGTTTGACGGTGAAACCGCGGGCCTGCAGCAGGGCGCCGAGGGCCGCCGCGGCGATTCCTTTGCCCAGGGATGAGACCACGCCGCCAGTGATAAACACATATCGCGTCATGGGCGCCTACCATATCGAACCGAATCGGGCTTATGGAAGCCCGGCGGCGATAATTCACACATTTGGTCTGGAATCGGTTGTTGGGCGATCAGTTGGTTGGCGCCGATGGGCCGGCCGGCTTGGGCGGTGGCGGCGGGGCAGTGGTCGAAGCCGGCGGCGTGGTGTCGAGGATCGAGCGTGTGGCGGCGCCCGAGGTGCCGCGGTTGATCAGTGCCAGGGTCAGCGACAAACCCATGAAGATGACCGCCAGAATCGCTGTCGTGCGGGTCAGCAGGTTGGCGGTGCCGCGGCCGGACATGAACGAGCCCATGCCCTGGGAACTGCCAATGCCGAGTCCGCCGCCCTCGGAGCGCTGGATCAGGACGACGCCGATCAGGGCCAAGGTGACAAACAGATGGATGATCAGCAGTACGGTGTTCAACGCGCGGGACTTTCAAACAGACCGAAAATGGGCAAACCGAGTGTGGCGGACCGAGAATGGGCAGACCGAGTGTGGCGGACCGGTCGTTCGCCGGCCTGAACCGGCGGGCTTCCGATCGATCGAGATACTGAAACAAGAGGAACCAGCGGCGCGAAGCTGTGATCCGCCATCACAGCGAACTTCAGATCCGGCGCGCCAGCGACAGTTGACAGCACCGTCGCGCGCGCCTCTTACCCGGCCTGAGCGGCGCGGGCAATCGCTAGAAATTCTTGCGGATTCAAGCTTGCGCCGCCGACCAGGGCGCCGCCGACGTTGGGCACGGCAAGCAGCGACGCGGCGTTAGCCGGTTTGACGGAACCACCATAGAGGATGCGGATGGTCTGGCCGGGATCGCCGAACTGGCGGATGAGCTCCTCACGGATGAACGCATGCATGACGGCGACGTCTTCATCGGTCGCGGTCTTGCCGCTGCCGATCGCCCAGATCGGCTCATAGGCGACGACGCCGGTGAAGGGTTTCGGCAGGCTGCCGGCGAGCTGCCAGCCGACCACCTCGGTTTCCTGTCCGCCGGCGCGCTGATCGGCGGTTTCACCGACGCAGACGATCGGGTTCAGCCCGGCCTCGACCGCGGCCAGGGTCTTTTCACGCACCAGTTCATCGGTTTCGCCATGGTTCTGCCGGCGTTCGGAGTGCCCGAGGATCACCCAGCTGGCGCCGGCGTCGCGCAGCATCGGGGCGGCGATATCACCGGTGTGGGCGCCCTGCCTGGCGTAGTGGCAATCCTGGCCACCGACGGCGACAGTGGAGCCTTTCAGTGCCTGGGCAACGGCCGCCAAATGTAACGCGGTCGGGCAGACGAGAAGCTCGGCGGTTATTCCCCCGGCACCGGCGGCGACACCCCGGGCCAGGGCGAGGGCGTCGGCCGCGAGGCAATGCATCTTCCAGTTCCCGGCGATCAGTTGCGGCATCGGGCTTCCCCCCTGTTGGTTGCTGGGATGCTGCTAGCGCACTGGCCGGAGGCGTCAAGGGCGAAGACGATGGCTGCACCTTTGTCTTAGCCGCGGGCGCGCCCGGCCTTAGCCACAGACCTGTCGGGCCTTCGCCACGGACCTGTCGGGTCTTAGCCGCGGGCGCGCCGAGCTTCCCGCCGGGCTAGCAGTTCGGCTGCCCGCCGTTGCTCGCGGTTCAAGAACTGGGGTGGGGTCCCGGCTAACGGCGGTGCATCCGGCTGAGCGGAAAAGCCCGGGACGAAGTCACCGCCGGCGGTCAAGTGTCGCAGGAAATTGCGCATATTCGCCTTTGGATCGAAGTCCGGGTGCGCCGGGGACGGTTCGGCTGCCGCGCACTGCGCCGAGGGCGGTTCGGCTTGGCCGGGTTCTGCCGGAGGCGGTTCGACCTGCGTAGGTTGTCCCAAACCTGGGATGGTTCGGGCCTTGCGCGCGCCAGAACCGCGGGGTCAGTCGTGACACCGATCAGCCCACCAGATGTCCCGAGCGTGGACGGCCGAATTCAAATGCGACTGGCTTGGGTCGGTGCAGCGTTCTCATTGGGCGCGGAGACGACTGGCGCTTGGCAATTCCTAATTTCTTTGACTGCCCTTATCATGGACCTTGATGCGTCCTCTTATGGCGACCGCGGCACCCTCTGGCCACCAAGGCCCTTAACCGGCAAAGAGTTCCCAATCCATGAGCGAGACAGCGACACCCTCCCGGACCGCCTCCCAGGGCACCGAACACTTTGACGTCCTGATTGTCGGGGCGGGCATTTCCGGGGTGGGAGCCGCGTATCACCTGACCCGGCAGTGCCCAGGCAAGAGCTTCGTTGTGCTGGAAACGCAGGACAGTTTTGGCGGCACGTGGTGGACCCACCGCTACCCCGGCATCCGATCGGACAGCGACCTTCATACCTTCGGCTATCGCTTCAAGCCATGGACCAGCGCGCCGATCGCGACCGCGGCCGAGATCCTGTCCTACATGGGCGAGGTCATCCAGGAGAACGACCTGGGTCCGCACATCCGCTATCGGCACAAGATCAGTTCGGCGAGCTGGTCGAGCCAGGAAAACCTCTGGACGATCGAGGCCACCAGGACGGACACCGGCGACGCGGTTCGTTTCACCGCCAACTTCCTGTGGATGTGCCAGGGCTATTACCGGCACTCGGTCGGCTACACGCCGGAATGGGATGGGATGGCGACCTTCAAGGGCCAGATCATTCATCCCCAGACCTGGCCGGAAGACCTGGACTACAAGGGCAAGAACGTGGTGGTCATCGGTTCAGGCGCCACCGCGGCGACGCTGCTGCCGGCGATCGCGCAGGACTGTGCCCATGCCACGATGTTGCAGCGCTCCCCGACGTATTTCCGGACTGGCCGCAATGCGATCGCCCTCGCTGAAGAGTTGCGGGCTTTGCACATCCAGGAGCAATGGATTCACGAGATCGTTCGCAAGAAGATCCTTTACGAGCAGGACGTGTTTACCCGGCGTTCATTCGCAGAGCCGGAGGTCGTGAAGCAGGAACTGCTGTCGGCGGTACGGGCTCAACTCGGGCCGGATTACGATGTGGAAACGCACTTCACGCCGAGCTACCGGCCGTGGCGGCAACGGATCGCGTTTGTTCCGGATGCTGACCTGTTCAAGGGGATCGCCTCCGGCAAGGCCTCGGTCGTTACCGATGAAATCGAGCGGTTCGTTGAGAGCGGTATCCTGCTGAAATCGGGCAAGACGCTGGACGCGGACATCATCATCACGGCGACGGGCTTTCACCTGAATGTCCTCGGCGACATCGCATTCACCATCGACGGCGAACCGCTGGTGTTCTCCGATACGGTGACGTATCGCGGCATGATGTTCACCGGGGTGCCCAATATGGCGTGGGTGTTCGGGTATTTCCGCGCGAGCTGGACGCTGCGGGCGGACCTGGTCGGCGATTTCGTCTGCCGGCTGCTCAATCACATGCAGGCACAGGGTGTTCGGCGGGTGGTGCCGACGCTGAAGCCTGAGGAGCAGGATATGCCGTTGCTGCCATGGATCGATCCGGAAAACTTCAATCCGGGGTACATCATGCGCGGCATGCATCTGCTGCCGAAACGGCTGGACAAGCCGGAGTGGCAGCACACACAGGATTACTGGGCGGAGAAGGACGAGTTTCCCGCTATCGATCTGACCGACGGAACGTTTGTCTACGGATGAGGCGGAGGGTCGCGGCGAAATCCCAATAGGGGCCGGCGATGGATCCATTTCTTTCCAGTTATGACTTGGCAGGGCCTGTCGTCAACGGCTTCAATCGGATTGGCAGTCGTGGGTGGCCGAGCGTGTCCCTGCCGGATTCTCGTGCAGGGAGCTCGACCACGACGACTTAGCCTCTGCACCAACGATTGGCGGCGGATGGCTGGGACACACGCCCGGTCATGGCACCGGAGCGGTGATGCGTCATTCAATCGGCGGGATGGTATCAGCTCTTGCCGACCGATTTCACCATGTTCGAGGGAACGCTGCTTGCCAGGTTGTTTTGGGCGTTCGCCAGCAGTGCGTTCTTGGCGCTGCTGCCCTGGCTGGAACCGAGCCAGTAGTTCGCGACCTGGGTGGCCATCGCAGCGAGGGTTCCGACCAGTATCGAACCGAACTGCCCGTCCGTGGCGTTTAGATGAGTCGTCAGCACCGAGTAGGTTGTCCACCCGAACGCCAACACGATCACCACGGACACAGCGACACCGCCGTAGGCCAGACCGCTATGCGCCTTGGCCAACTCCGTCGCCATATCGCGGGCGGATCCGGTATCGGCCAGCCGAACCTTCAGCTCATCGAGTGCATCCTGGCGCAGCGCCTGGGCCGCATCGTCTTGCTCCTTCTGCATTTGCAAATGCAGATCGGCGAGTTTCGCTGCAAGCTCCGACGCGGCTTGCGAATCAGCCTGGATATGAGCGACCGCGGCGGCGACACCGCCCGGTTCGGTGAGATCGGCGGCTACCCCGACCACGGTCTGGACAACGGCCGCGACCTTCGTCGTGGCATCGGCGCCCTTCGATCCGAAGATCATGCTGGCTAGCTGCGGTGCCAAACTCAGCACCAGGGGGATCAAGAGTGCGAACATACTGATTAAGCTCCAATGGCGTGCAGCGCGGCCTCGCACAGGCGGGTTCGTTCCGCCGCGCCAGTCGTGCCGCCGTTGATTTTTCGGGTGATGAGGTCGATCGACCAGGTTTTGGCCAGTGCGTTGAGCTGATTGGCGGACCAGAACCAGGTGGCGCTGTCGGCGGCGCCAGCCCGGGTGGCGGCATGCTCGACCGCCTGGTCCAGGGTCATGCCGATTGCCTGGGCGAAACGCGTATAGGCTGATCGGCCGCTGATCTGGATCAGGCCGCGACCGCGGAACCGCCAGCCATCGCCCGAGGCCTCATCCTCGTTGCCCATCCGGCTGGCATAGACCCGGTTAGCCAGGAGTTCAGGTTGCAGTGCGCAAGCCCCGGCGGCTTCGGCACTGGGAAACCGGCTTGGCCAAACCTGGCAGAGGCGGGTCGCGCTGTAGCTAAGGTCTTCTTCCAGGCTGCGGAAGCCACCGCTTTCCACCGCGCACTGGCCGAGGAAAGCGGCAACGCAGCGGGGCGTGATGATGCCCGCCTTAAGTAGCGGTTCGGCCAAGGTGGCGACCCAGGTGGCGCGTTGGTCGTCGGTCAAATGAGGAGCAACGGCCCGCAGCGCTGGGTCCAGGCGGTTAGGCGACGGCGGCGGCGGGATACTGTTGGCGAGGACCGTGACCGCGGCAGCCACAGCTGGTTCGGGGGACGATCGCGGGAACAGGGCCTCGAAGGCGGTCAAAATATCGAGCATGGTGGGGCCCGAACGGGTGCTGGAATCTGGTTTCGCAAGGTAAGGCCTTTGTCTTCAAAATAGTGGTCTGCCAGTCGGACGATCAAATGTCCTGGGAATAAAATCACACAATGGGACAAAAGTCAAGATAATTCGAATGACGGCCAGGCGCGTCACTTGTCGGGGGGTTGCTGAACTCCCCCTCGCCCGTGACCGTGCTTCAGCAGACAGTTGGCCAGGACGCGTGTTCGCCCTGGCGGCTCACCGGTGCGTCCCCTACATCGTCAGGTGTCAGGCCTTGCGACCATGGGTGATGAGGGCAGCAATCGGAATGGCCAAGCCATCCGCGTTTCGAAATTCAGCGGCCTCGCGATCGATATGCGCAACGATCGCGGAGATCGCCTCGGGCGCCTGGGCCTCGATCAACGCCGCCATCCGGGCAGTGCCCGACCGCAGCGCCCCGAGCAGCGCCTGCCCGTCTGTCTGACGCCACAGGCCAGTCAGTTTATGTGATTCTATTCCGACAAAGCCGGCTGATTCCAAGGCAGCCACACAGTCGGACATTCCACCGAGGGCACCACCCGGGGCGGGCGCACGCGAAGCCGACATGTCGCCGCAGCGCCGAATCGCGTCAAACACCAGCTTCCAGGCGATGTTGTCCGCCGGTGCCGCCCAAATCGAGAAAGCGACCGAACCCCCGGAACGCAACACCCGGTGCGTCTGGCTTAGCGCAAGGCGCGGTTGAGGCACGTGGTGGATACCGAAGTTGGAAACCACCGCGTCGAAGTGATTATCCGGATACGACAGCGCCTCCGCGTCGCCTTGATCGAACATGATGCCGGGATGGCGGGCCCGAGCGACCTCCAGCATGGCGGACGAGAAATCCAGCCCGCGCACCATCGCGCCGCGTTCGGCCGCCCCCGCCGCGACGAAGCCGGGACCGCATGCGACATCCAGCACGGACCGGCCGCTCCTGACGTCCGCCGCATCCAGCAGTTCCGGGATGAACTGACGGGTCGCGGTGGCGAACGAGGCTTCGTAGCTGCTGGCCGCACGCTGCCACCCAGCATGCTCGAACGCCCTGATCGCCTCGTTATCCGCCATGCTTCAATAGGTCCGGAACATGCGCATGATCGTTTCCGGATCGCTGGTAACGGCCAGCGCGAGGGACAGCAGGATGCGGGCCTTCTGCGGATTGAGGTTGTCGGCGATCAGGAACCCCGCCTGCCGAAGCTTCGTCCCTCGAAACGTCCGCCCGGAGCCGGCGCGGGTAGATTGGACCACCACGATGCCCTGCCCCGCGGCCTCCGTCAGGGCGTCGATTTCGCCCGGCGGGCAGAAACCGGGGGCGAACCCCGCGGCGATGATGCCCTTTGCCCCCGCCGCCGCGAAGGCACGAACCGCGACCCCGTCCCCGCCCGCATAGGAGTAGGAGATGTCGACCCGGGGCAGCGCCTCGATGCCGGAAATATCGAATTCGGTATCGGGTGCGTGGCGGCGGATCGGCCGGCGGTAGAACGCGACCGCATCGCCGTCGGCATGGCCCAGCACGCCGAAATCGGGCGTCCGAAACGTCTGCAGCCGCATCGTGGCGGTCTTCGTTACCTCCCGTGCCGCATGGATTTCATCGTTCAGCACCACCAGAACGCCCATGTCGCGGGCTTCCGGGCTGGCGGCCACACGGATGGCATTGACCAGGTTCATGCCGGCGTCGCTGGACAGCGCGCTCGACGGGCGCTGGGAGCCGACGATCACCACAGGCACCGAAACCTTGACCGTCAGGTTGAGGAAATACGCGGTTTCCTCCAGCGTCGCCGTGCCATGACCGATGACGATGCCGGTCAGGTCGGGATGATCGCGGACCAGCTGCCGGCACAGTTCGGCGAGTGCCTTCCACTCCGGAAACCCGATCGCCGGGCTGATGATGTTGCGGTAGCGCACGGCCATCACGTCGGCGACCAACGCGGTCTCTGGCCAGCGGGCCAGGATCTCGTCGGCGTGCATCACGTTGCCGGCGGCGCCGTAGTCCTGCAGGTCGAGCGGTCCCGAACCCAGCGAGGCGATGGTGCCCCCGGTGCCGATAAAGGCGACTTTCGGCTTGCTCATGCCACGGCAGCCAGGACTGGCGGCCGGGTCCAATGCCAGTTCGTATCGGACTGGTAGGCTCCGGCGACTTTCAGAATGCGCCCCTCGGCGAACGGGCGGCCGACGATCTGCAGGCCGATCGGGCAGCCGTTCGGATCGAAGCCGCACGGCGTGCTGATCGCCGGCAGTCCGAGGTAATTGAATGGCCGCGTGTTCGCCGAGATCGCCATGAATTTGTGTTCGGTGCCCGGCGGTCCGTGGTCGATATCGGTTTCCTCGAGCGTCGGCAGGCAGGTGCGGATCGTGGGCGTCACCAGGACATCGACCTTGCCGAAGACCTCGGCCGCGAATGCCTTCAGCACCGGGCCGCGGCGGCTGAGCGCTTCGACATAATAGGCGGCGGGAATGGCATAGCCCGGATACATGCGGGCGCTGATATGGGCACCGTAGGCCTGCGGGTCCGACCGCATCCATTCGGCGTGGATCGGCGCCGCTTCGACGCGGGACACGATGCCGCCATACGCCGCGACCGCGTCCATCAACGGCAGTTCGAAGCGGCTGACGGTGGCGCCTCGCCCGGTCAGGACAAGCAGCGCGGCTTCCATCGCCGCGACAACCGGTTCATCCGCGCCGTCCAGGAAGACATTGGTCGGCACGCCGATCCGCACACCACGCAGGTCGCCGTCGATGAAGGATTCGTATCGCGGTACCGGTTCGTGCGAACTGGTCGGGTCGAGCGGATCGTGCCCGGCGATCACCGTCAACACCCGGGCGCAGTCGCGTGCCGTCCGAGCCAGCGGTCCGACGTTGTCGTGGGAAAACGATAACGGCATCACGCCGTATCGGGACACCCGGGTCTGCGTCGGCTTCAACCCCGTCACGCCGCAGGCCGACGCGGGAAGCCGGATCGAACCACCGGTATCCGATCCGAGCGCCATGTAGTTGAAGCGGGCCGCGACCGAGGCGCCGGACCCTGACGATGAGCCGCCGGTGATGTACGGCAGGTTCCACGGATTGTGGCAATCACCAAACGTCTTGTTGTGGCCTGTCGGATTCTGCGCGAACTCGGCCATGTTCAAGCCAGCGAAGGTATAGGCTCCGGCGTCCGCCATGCGTTGGATCACCGTGGCGGTGACGCTGGGACGAAAATCCTTACGCAGCGCCGACCCGCAGGTGCTGAGCTTGCCGGCCTGGTAATACATGTCCTTGTGAGCCATCGGCACACCATGCAGTGGACCGCGCCGCTGCTTGTTTTGCACGGCTTCGTCGGCAGCATTGGCGGCGGCCTCGGCTTGCTCGCGCTCCTGCCAGATGATCGCATTGACCTGGGGATTGACGGCATCCAGGTTGGCCCAGCACGCATGCAGCAGTTCCAGCGAAGTCGCGTTCCCGGACGCAACCATGTCGGCGGCCTGAATCAGGGTGATATCGGCCAGGCCAGCCATCACGCGTCCTCCTTGGTCGCCAGCAACGCGGCTTCGAAGCTGGAGGGCTCGTCTTCGAAGGCCAGGGTGCCGCGAAGCGCCTCGAACGCCTTGATGGTGGCGGCCAATTCCGTCGTCAGCCGCTTCGCCGGCTTGTTTGGCGGCTTGATTCCGAACCATCGCGCGATCGTTGCTTCAACTGAGGTCTCGAAAACACCCATGTGTCGGCTTCTCCGGGATAATCATCCCGTGAAGTAGGCAACAAAAAGCCAGGGGGGGCAATGTCGGATAGAACCCAAGCCGTGTCGGATCGGCAGAAAATCTACGAAACGAACGTACCGAACCGGCTGGACCGTCTGCCCTGGAGCGGCTTTCACTGGTTGGTGGTATTCGCCCTCGGGATCGCCTGGATCCTGGACGGGCTGGAGGTGACCATCGTCGGGTCGCTGTCCGGCGCGCTGTCGGAAAGCCCGATGTTGCATCTGACCGGCACCCAGGTCGGCGCCGCGGCCAGCGCCTATCTGGTGGGCGCGGTCGGCGGGGCGCTGTTCTTCGGCTGGCTGACCGACCGGCTTGGCCGCAAGAAGCTATTCACCGTGACGGTGCTGGTCTATCTGGTCGCCACCATCGCCTGCGGCCTGTCCTGGAATTTCTGGTCGTTCGCGTTCTTTCGGTTGCTGACCGGCGCCGGCATCGGTGGCGAATACGCCGCTGTCAACGCCACCATCCAGGAACTGATCCCCGCCAGGCGCCGGGGCTTCACCGACCTGGTGATCAACGGAAGCTTCTGGCTCGGCGCGGCCATCGGCGCGTTGGGCGCGTATGTCGTTCTGGACCCGGCGATCATGCCCCCCGAGGTCGGCTGGCGCGCCGCGTTCATCATCGGTGGGGTGCTGGGCTTCATCGTGCTGCTGCTGCGCCGCTGGCTGCCCGAAAGCCCCCGCTGGTTGATGACCCACGGCCAGCCGGAGGAAGCCGAAAGAATCGTCAGCGAAATCGAGGCGCGGATAAAGCGCGAGACCGGAAGACCTCTGCCGCCCGTGCCACCCGGGTCCTTGAGGCTACGAACCGATGTGCAGTCCTGGTTCAAGGCCGGCGCAAGGGCGCTGGTCACGACGTATCGGCGACAGACCTGGCTGGGGGTGACGCTGATGGCGGCTCAGGCGTTCTGCTACAACGCGGTGTTCTTCACCTACGCGCTGATCCTGACCCGGTTCTACCAGGTGGCGTCGGGCAATGTGGGGCTGTTCCTGCTGCCGTTCGCGATCGGCAACTTTCTCGGGCCGCTGGTGCTGGGACGGCTGTTCGATACGATTGGCCGGCGGATCATGATCACCGCGACCTACGGCCTGTCGGGCGTGTTGATGGCGATGACCGGCTGGATGTTCGCGATGGGCTGGCTGGACGCGGTGCAGCAGACGATGGCGTGGACGGTGATCTTCTTCTTCGCCTCGGCCGCCGCCAGTTCGGCGTATCTGACCGTGGGCGAAAGCTTCCCGCTGGAGGTGCGAGCCATCGCCATCGCCTTGTTCTACGCATTCGGCACCGGGGTGGGCGGGGTTGCGGGGCCGGCACTGTTCGGGGCGCTGATCGACACCGGATCGAGGTTTTCGATATTCTACGGCTATCTGCTGGGCGGCGTGCTGATGGTGATCGCGGCCATCGTCGCGGGCTTCCTCGCGGCGAACGCCGAACGGCGACCGTTGGAGGACGTGGCGCCGCCGCTGTCGGCCGTGTGACAGGCTCGCCAACACAGGCGTATGGACGGCTTCCCATCGGGGTGGTGGCGGACTACCTTCGCGGCGAACAGAATAAGGCTTGCTCGACTAATGTCCGCACGGACCCTTCTTGCCGACGATATTGGCGGCACGTTTACCGACCTTG
>JAQGHW010000408.1 GCA_028291505.1 Rhodopila sp.
GCGGCCGGATCGTCTTTGTCTTCCCGGCTATATTCTCTGGTCGCGCCCTCGATGCTGACTTCGGAGGGGTGGAAATAGGACCATCGAGCGCCAGACTTCGCGCATAGCGTGCAATTGCACTCATTGATGAAGTCCGGTCGCTTTGCCACTTCGATGCGGACTTGACCGCAGAGACAGGTAAGTTTCAGCATTACCGTCTTATATCAGGAGGTCCGCTCGATCAGGAGGTCCGCTCGCCTGATAGCTGCCGTTGGCTCCCACGCAGAGCTGAAATTCAAACTGAGACGCTACCGACAAGGCTTGTTCACCCGCCGCGCGTCCTTTACGCTTTATGGTGAATGCAGCCCTAAGCGGTCAATGCACCAAACAATCGCGGCGGCATTTGAAGGGGGATTGTCATGGCTGTCATCAAGGTAAGGGACCTCGCCTACGGCCGGTTACGCGCGCCTGACCTGGATCAGGAAGAGGAATTCCTCACCGCATTCGGCATGATCCGCGCCGCCCGCACGCCCAACGCGCTGTATATGCGCGGCACCGATCCGGTCCACCACATCCACATTACTGAACTTGGGGATCCGGCATTCCTCGGCTTCGCGTGGTTTGCCGACAGCGAGGACGATCTCCGCACGCTGGCGAAGCTGCCGGGCGCGTCCGGGATCGAACACCTCGACGAACCTGGCGGCGGCAAGCGCGTCCGCATCCAGGAGCCCAACGGCTATACCATCGAGGTGGTGCATGGGATCGAGGCCGCGTGGCCGATCCAGGTGGTGCGCCAGCCGATCAACACCGGTCCCGAACCGCTGAAGCGCGCCGGCGAACTGATCCGCTTCCGTCAGGGCCCGTCCAGCGTCAAGCGGATCGCCCACGCCGTCATGGGCACGCCGAAGAACACCGAAACCGTCGCGTGGTTCCGCGATACCCTGGGACTGATCTGCTCGGATGACGTCTACGCCGGAAGCGCCGACAACATCATCGGCCAGTTCAGCCGCATCGACCGGGGCGATGAATTCGTCGACCATCACGCCTTCTTCTGCATGAAAGCCGAACGGGTCGGGCTCAATCATTTCTCGTTCGAGGTGCAGGACATCGACGATGTGTTCATCGGCCATGAGCACCTGATGGCGCAGCAGAAGTTCGAGCACATGTGGGGCATCGGCCGGCACCTGCTGGGCAGCCAGGTCTACGACTACTGGGCCGATCCCTGGCGTCGCGTTCATGAACATTGGGCCGACAGCGACCGCCTGAACGTTCGCAATGGCGGAAACCTGGTTCCCGCTGAAGAAGGCCTGCGCTCCCAATGGGGCGACCGCCCGCCGGCCAAGTTCATCGGTCACGTCAGCGCCTGATCGGCCAATTTGCCCGGGCGCTGCCAATACAAGCGGTCCGAAGCCGTGCCTTCTACGATCGCGGACGGGCCGCTGGTATCGGCACGATCGCGGACGGGCCGCTGGTATCGGATTGATCGCGCGCCGCGGCTCCAACCCACGCGCATACCGGTCAGTCCTTTGGGCTGCTGGTATGATTCATGCTGGGCGCGACCTCGGCGATGAACGTCACGTCCCCGGTGGCGATTTCAGGGTCGCCGGGCCCATCCATCGCAACGATGTGCCCGTTGCCCTGCCTGGCGATCCAGACTGGGGTTTCCTTCGCCGCGCGTTCGGCCTCCATGATCACGTCCGTCGGCACCCGGCGCCACATGATCTCGTCGAAAATTTTGATCCGGTCCAATGCATCCTCCCGGGTTTGTGCTGAGCATCACGAACGTGCGCAGGAGCGGATTGGTTCCCCGGCAGGGCCTACCGGCTGACTCGGTAGGGGGGCAGCGATGCGAGCAAGGCACGTTCATCGCCCCGAAAGTCGTTCACCACCCGGGATTCGGTATTGAACACCATTGTCGCGCGGTGATCGGGCGCGAAGGGTGGCCATGCCGACACCCCGCCGGTGTTCGGATTGCCGTTTTGCGCGAAGGCAATCCAGGCGCCGCTCATCTGGTCGGCGAGACGCTGAGGCTCCGGCCCGGGGCCGACCATCGCCTCCGACTTCGCGACATTGTCGAACACGAACGCCAGATCGAGCGAATGGGGCGAACCCCATTTGCCGCCATCCACCGGCGTCGCCCAATCCAGCTCATACAGCCAGACCGGTGCCCCGCCCTGAGCGGCCTTCCGTTCCGCCTGCGTCCAGGCCTGCTGGCGCACCCGCCGGTCCGTGGTGATCGCGAAAAACAGCTCGGACGGCGAGGCCGCCGGCATCGATCGCCTGAAACCAGCGATAACCCGCGGGATATCCTTGTCCGGAATCCACCCGGTAAGGCTGCGCGTCAGCGAGGCCTCATCCAACGTGAAGTATTCCGGATGGTTCGCCCCGAGTAACGCTGTCGTTTCGGTCCGCGTGGAGCCGATGATCATCGGAACGCCAGCCGACACCGCGGGGCCGTCGGGTTGCCACGGGGCCTTCGGCAGGACGATGCCGTCCACCACCGGGCTGTAGTTTGGCTTGGGGCCCGGGGCGCTCATGATTTTGTTCAGCCCGGCGACCAGCGCGTCGGTAGGCAGCTTCGCCAGGCGCACGAGTTCGGTTGGTTTGACGTCCACCGCGGCCAGGAACGTCAGCGCATATTTGGTCGCCTCATCCGGCGTCAGGCCGTCCAGCTGGGAGCCGCTTTCGACGATCGCCTTGTGGAACAGTCCGCGCGCCTGCGGCATCGCCATCAAGATGCTGACTTTCGCCGCGCCGCCGGACTGTCCGAAAATCGTGACGTTGCCCGGGTCGCCGCCGAACGCCGAGATGTTGTCATGCACCCAGTGCAGCGCTGCCACCAGGTCCAGCATGCCCGCGTTGCCTGACTCCGCATACTCCGCACCGCCGAGGTGGCCGAGATAGAGAAATCCGAACACGTTCAGCCGGTGGTTGAGCGTCACCACCACCACGTTGCCGCGCTGGCACAGCCGGGTGCCTTCGAACACGTTGCGCGATCCGGAGCCGGCGGAAAAGCCACCGCCGTGCAGCCAGACCATGACCGGCCGCCGGCGCTGGTCGTGCAAGGCGGGGGTCCAGACGTTGAGGACCAGGCAGTCCTCGCCGGCATCCTTGTCGTAGGTCCAGGACGCGGTGTAGCCGGCGCGTTCCACGCCCACCTGCGGGCACATCGGCCCGTAGGCAAGGGCGTCGCGCACATCCGGCCAGGTGTTGGCCGGCTTCGGCGGGCGGAACCGGTTCAGGCCCTCGGTGGTCGCAGCGTACCGGATACCCTTGAACACCTTGATCCCGTCATCGACCGAACCACGCACCTTGCCGCGATGCGTCTCCACGGTGATGTTGGGCGGCGGCGCGGCCTTCTTCCTGTCCGCCCGAGGCACCACGAGGCCGCGGGCGGCCAGTCCCGCTCCGGCTGCCGCCTCCCGGGCGCTGGCTATGCCGCCGCTGGCCAATCCGGCAGCGGCCAAGCCAAGCAGGCTTCGCCGCCCGGTCTGCATCGTTCAGCCGCGACCGACCCAGGGCATCTTGGTGGCCATGATCGTCACGAACTGCACGTTTGATTCCAGCGGCAGGCTCGCCATGAACGCCACCTGCTTGCCGACGTGGTCCGCATCCATCCGCGGTTCCACCGCCATCTGCCCGTAGGGCTGCATCTGGCCGTTGGTGGACCGCGCCGTCATCGGGGTGGCGGCGTTGCCGATATCCACCTGGCTGCAGCAGATGTCGTATTGCCGGCCATCCAGCGCGATCGATTTCGTCAGCCCGGTGATGGCGTGTTTGGTGGAGGTATAGGCCACCGAACCCGGCCGCGGATTATGCGCCGAGATCGAGCCGTTGTTGATGATGCGGCCGCCCCGGGGCTGTTGGTCGCGCATCATGCGGAACGCGGCGTTGGCGCACAGGAACATCGCGTCCAGGTTTATCGCGCAGACGTGGCGCCACATCTCGAAGGTGAAGTCGCCGAAATTGGTCGTGGGCACGTTGCCGCCGGCGTTGTTGAACAGCGTGTCCAGGCGGCCGAACGTGGATTTCACTTTGGCGAACAGCGCATCAACCTGGGCCGGATCGGTCACGTCGGTCGGAATAACGATCGGCTTGCCGCCCTTCGCCATGCCGGCGGTTTCGTCCAGCGCCTCCTTGCGTCGCCCGGCGAGCGCGACCGACCAGCCGTCTGCCAGAAGGTTGAGCGCGGATGCCTGTCCGATACCGCTACCAGCGCCGGTGATGATGGCGACTCGATCTGCCATGGGTAGTCCTCCCCCGTTGTGAACCGGCCGCCATTCTGGACCGAGGTTGCCGCCTGGGGAAGATGGTGCGACCTTTTCCGGGGGAGGACACAAGGATGCCGCGCTTTGCCGCCATTGGCCTGGATCATCGGCACATCTACGATCTGACCGCCGGGCTGCTTGCCGCCGGTGCGGTCTGTGCCGGGCACGATCCGGAAACGTCGGACCCGCGCGTGCTGGCGGGATTTCGCAAACGCTTTCCGGATGTCCCGGCGGTGTCTCGGGAACGGTTGCTCGACGATCCATCGATCGATTTCGTTGTCCTTGCCGCGGTGCCGAGCGACCGTGCCGCATTGGCGATCGAGGCGATGCGCCGCGGCAAGGACGTCATGGTCGACAAGCCCGGGGTGACGACGCCGGAGCAACTCGCCGCTGTCGAGGCGGTGGTGCGCGACACCGGCCGGATCTGGTCGATCTGCCTGGGGCGGCTGACGTCCCCGTCGGTGCAGGCGGCGCTGGATGTGGTGCGGTCCGGTGAACTGGGCCGCCTCGTCAGCCTGACCAGCCTCGCGCCGCACAGGTTGAACCGAACGCTGCGCCCGGCGTGGTTTTTTGACCGCGAGGCTTATGGCGGGATCATTGTCGACATTGGTGTCCACTCGATCGACCAGTTCCTGGCGTTTGCGGACGCACCTGACGCGATCATCGCGGCAAGCACCATCGGATGTTTCGGCACGCCTCCCTCCGGCTTCGAGGATTTCGCCGAGATCACCCTGCGCAGCGAAACGATGACGGGAACGATGCGCCTGGATTGGTTCACGCCGGACGGGCTGGCGGATTGGGGCGACGGACGGCTGTTCCTGGTCGGGACCGAGGGAACGCTGGAAATCCGGAAAAACCTGGACCTGGAGGGTAGGGCGGGTGGCGACCACATGTTCGTGGCGAACCGGCAACGGACGCGCTACCAGGACTGCGGTGGGCTGCCGGTGACCTACTACGGGGATTTCCTGGACGATGTCCGCGACCGAACCGGGCGGATGCTGGACGGCGGGCGGGTGTTCTCGGTCTGCCGGCTGGCGTTGCGGTGCCAGGCTGAGGCCGTACGGTTCACGCCGTAACGAGGATTTCGGTCAGCCCGATTGCCAGGACGTGTCGCAGATCATCCAGCCTGAGCGCCACACATCCCTCGGTTGGTGCGAAGTCCGCGCGCGCCAGATGGAGGAAGATCGCCGAACCGAGGCCGGGGCGCACAGGGGTGTCGTTCCAGCCGAGGACGCCGACAATGTCGTAGATTGGGTCGTCTCGCCACAGCGGTTCGGCACTTGCGTTGATCGGCAGGCGAACGCGGTGGTTGTAGGCTGGGTGGGTGGGTTCGTCGCACCACCCGTCATGGGGGGACATCGCTTCGACCGGAACCGCGCAGACTGGTGTTGGGCCGCGGTCTGGACGGTAGAGAATTGTTCTTAACGGCAACAGGCCGGTTGGTGTCGCGCCATCGCCCTCGCGCTTTGCGGCCCGCATACCGCCGCGCCCGAGTGCCGCGCGGAATGTTTCGGTCCCGAGCGTTAGGGTTCCGTCAGGGGTAACGATCGCGCGCATTGCTGGATTATCCTTAAGTCCTTACCAATCCCAAAGAGTGACATCACGCCGTCGCCGGCTGTTCGGCAGGTCTTTGCCAATCAGTCGTGCTGAACCATGCCACGAGGCATTGGCCAGGGCCAGCGCGTGTCAAAGAAAGCAGGCGTGAAACACAGATTTTCACGGATCAAGCGCACAGATTTCAGGGAGTCGGTTTTTCTGCATCTCGTCCCGGCCCCCGATCATGCGCGCGCCGACAACCGCGGCTTGAAGCATCTCCGCGATCTCCGGGTTCTCAGCGATCTCCGTGTTGAATGCGGTGACGAAGCAAGCATGCCGCCTTATTGGTCACGACAGTATCGATCCAACCTCCGCCTTAATCACGGAGATCGCTGAGACCCGGAGGTCGCGGAGATGATGTATGTCACCCCAACCGTTAGGTATGAATTTGCGAATGATTGGCCTGCCGGCCGAGCGGGTTGGTCCGAGCCAGCTGTCGCGGGTCACCTGATAAGCCTGACGGGAGGTCCACCTCGCCGGTAGCAGCCCGCATTTCCTCATCGGCCCGACCCACTATAAGTTCGACCAACGCAATGGAGGAAACTGATGGCCCGCGTCCCCTATCTCGAAGTATCCGACCTGGCACCCGAGGATCAGGATCTGCTCAAGCGCCCGATCTCGCTGTTCAAGGCGCTGGTCAATTCGCCCGAGGCGGCGCGGGCGTTTTCGGGCCTTGGCGGCTACATCCGCTACGGCAGCAAGCTGAACCCGAGGCTGCGCGAACTGGCCATCCTGCAGGTTGGATGGCTTGCCCGTTCCCCCTACGAATGGTCGCACCACGTCAAGCTCGGCCACGATTTCGGCGTCAGCGATGCGGACGTGCAGGCGCTGATCGACGACACCGCCGGCAAGCCAACGACTCTCGATGCGCTGTCAAAACTGGTGCTGAAGGCGGCGCGGGAGATGACCGCTGACGGCGCAATGGCCGGGCCGACATTCGCCGCGCTGCAAAGCGAACTTGGCAATGAACTGGTTGTGGACCTGACGTTGACGATTGGCTTCTACAATGCGGTGGTGAGGGTCCTGGCCACGCTGCAGATCGACGTGGAGCCCGACTACATGCCGTATCTGGAAAAATTCCCGCTGCCGGCTTGATCGCGGCCGGTTGAAGCAACGACGAATGACGGGGGCTATCTACAGTCCCCGGTTCGCCCTTGCCACCACGGCCTCGAACAGTACCTGGCACCCCGCTTCGGCTTCTTCCGGCTCGATGCTTTCGGCCTCGTTGTGTGACAGCCCATCCTTGCATGGCGTGAAGATCATCGCCGTCGGAATATGTCGCGCCACGTAAACCGCGTCGTGTCCCGCCCCAGAAACGATCTCCCGCGTGGTGTAACCCAGCCTGGCAGCGCCCTGGCGCACCAGATCGACGCATCCCGCATCGAATGGCTGGGCCGGGATCTTGAACAGCGTCGTCAGCTTCAGCTGCACTCCGCAGGCATCGGCGATGGCCTGTGCGGCCGGCGGAAACTCGCTGTCCAGCACATCCACTTCCGCATCGCTCGGATGCCGGAACTCGACCGAGAACCGCACCTCCCCCGGCACCACGTTGCGGCTGGTGGGGGACACCAGCAACTGCCCGACGGTCCCGCGTCCATCCTCGCCGCGCACCCGCATCATTCGGTCCACCAGGTCGATAATCCGAGCGGCACAGACCAGCGCATCCTTGCGGGTTGAGGGGGGTGTTGTGCCGGCGTGGCTATCCTGCCCGATCGTGACTGCATCGTACCAGACCTGCGCCTGAGCACCGGTCACGATGCCGATCTGCCGGGCCTCGCGCTCCAGGATCGGGCCCTGCTCGATATGCAGTTCGAAATAGGCGTCGGCCTTGAAAGGGGAGGCGGGTTCTGGCCCGCGGTAGCCGATCCCGTCCAATGCGCTCGCGACCGACACGCCCTCGCTATCGGTCAGCCCATACGCTTTCTCCAGCCCGAAGACGCCGGCCCAGACTCCGGAACCCATCAGGCTGTGGCCGAACCGGCTGCCTTCCTCGTCGGTCCAGTTGATCAGCTCCAGCGGGGCTTCGGTGACGACATCCAGGTCGTTCAGGCTGCGCATGACCTCCAGCCCCGCCAGCACGCCCAACGCCCCGTCGAACTTTCCGCCGCTTGGCTGGCTGTCGAGATGGCTGCCGAACAGCACGGGTGCGCGTGAAGGGTCGCGTCCCGGCCGCCTGGCGAACATGTTGCCGATCGCGTCCACCCGGACGGTCAGCCCCAGCGCCTCACATTCGGCGCGGAACCGGTCGCGCCCGCGCTTGTCCACGTCGGTCAGCGTCAGCCGCCGCACGCCGCCCTTGGCGGTTGCGCCAATTTCGGCGAACCCCATCAGAGTGTCCCAAAGGCGCTTGCCGTCGATCCGTAAGTTCGTCTGTGCCATGGGCGGCATCTTGCCCAGCGGCCGGCTTCCTGCAAGCCTGCCCATCATGAACACACCCAGAAATACCGACCTCGACAGTCCCGACGTCTGGCAGGCGCGCGTGGACCTCGCCGCCTGCTTCCGCTCCGCCGCTCGGTTGGGCCTGCACGAGGGGGTCTGCAACCACCTGTCCTTCATGGTGCCCGGCCGCGACGACCTGTTCCTGGTCAATCCCGACGGCTGGTCGTTTTCCGAGATCACAGCGTCCCGCCTGCTGATCTGCGACTTCCACCGCCGGGTCATCGCCGGCGACGGCGTGCCGGAGGACACCGCCTTCTACATCCACGCCCGGCTGCACGCCCGCCTGCCGCGCGCCCGCGCCGCCTTCCACACCCACATGCCGAATGCCACCGCGCTGACCATGGTGGAAGGTGACCCGCTGATCTGGGCCGGACAGACGGCGCTGAAATTCTATGGCCGCACCGTGGTCGACGAAGCCTACAACGGCCTGGCGCTGGACGAATCGGAGGGCGACCGAATCGCCGCCAGCGTCGGCGACGCCGATATCGTCTTTATGAAGCACCACGGCGTCCTGGTCCTGGGCCCCAGCATCGCCAAGGCCTGGGACGACCTGTATTACCTTGAACGCGCCTGCGAGGTGCAGCGTCTGGCGCAATCCACCGGACGCCAGGTCCTGCCCGTCCCGCCCCATATCGCCGAGGTGACCGCGCAACAAATGCGCCACGAGGGCGGTCGGGACTCGCCGCGACTGCACTTGGACAGTATCAAGCGGCAACTTGATCGCGACTCGCCGGAGTATCGTCAGTGACCCGACTTGCGCCTGTCGTGCTGGCTCTGCTGAGCTTTACCGGCTGCACCTTGATCGACCAGAGGACCTTCGCGCCGTCGCCGGAGGCCAAGGCGCAGCCCGCGCCGCCACAGGCGCCTGTTGTGCTGGACGCGCGCACGCCGCTAGTGACGATCGACTACACCGTTCCGTCGCCTGATTACGGCCAACTGTTGCATGCCGCGGTGCGTGCGGCGGAAGCGCGGGATGCCGACGTCCAATACGACGTGGTGTCGGTCATGAAGGACACGACCGAGGTTGCCGCCGGCCAGGAACGCGCCACCGGCGTGATGCGGGCGATCATGCGGGACCGGGTGCCGCCGAGCCGCATCCATCTGGGCGTGCGGACCGATCCGGCCCTGGTCGCTAGCCAGGTCCGTGTCTACGTCCGCTGATACCCGAACCAAGCGGCTGGTAAGCGGCGCGCGCCCGTGCTGGCCAAGCAGGGGTTGTCGACGATCCCGGGCCGGTCCCGTTAGAACCGGTCACTCCGCCGCGCGCTGCTTCGCCGCCAGCCGGTCGATCTCCGCCTGCACCGCCGCACCGGACTGCCCAGTGAACTCGTCATGGTGGTCCCGCGCGTACCCGTAGCTTTCGCTGCGCCATTCCCGGGACGACTGGAAGTGCGGATGGACGTACCGAGCCATCAGCTCGTAATGGCGCTTTGTCTGGGCCCAGTCGGCCCAGTTCTGTGCCAGTTCCATGATCACGCCGAAGCCGCCGGAACCCTTCAACAGCCGCTCGATGAAGACGATCGCGTCATCGGGCGTGCCGATGCAGGCGGACCCGCTGTCGATCATGTATCGGTAACGATCGACGATATCGTTCGGAACGATCGGGAAGGTTGCCACATCGCGGAAGTAGTCGCAGAATTTGTCCAGGCCGTGCTTCACGTTCGCCTGCGCCTGCTCCCGCGTTTCCGCGATGTGCATCAGGGTGACCAGGCGCCAGTTCTTGCGATCCGGCACGTGTCCGTTCTCCGTGGCGGTGCTGGCGTAAAGATTCCAGTTGCTGGCGTGGTGTTTCATCGCATCGTCGCTGGTGCCGCCGATCGACAGCATGCCCAAGCCGTGCCGCCCCGCCGCCAAGGCACCAGCGGGGGAGCGTGCCGCCGCCACCGCCATTTCCATCCGCGGCCGCGTGTATGGCGGCAGTTGCAGGCGGGCATCGTGCAGGTCGAACCAGTCGGTCTTGCGGGTGACCGTGTCGCCGCGGAGCAATTCGATGATGACATCCAGCGACTCGTTCATCATGCGCCGCTGGTCGCCGGGCTCGATGCCGATCTTCTTCGCGTCGTGCACCAGCGAACCCGGACCGACCCCAAGCATGGCCCGTCCGCGAGTCTGGTAATCCAGTTGCACCATCCGGTCGGCCAGGATGAACGGGTTGTGGTATGGCAATGAAACCACGCCGGTGCCCAGGCGAATGTGCTTCGTCCGTTCCGCCGCCGCGGCGATGAAGACCTCCGGGCTGGCGATGATCTCGAACCCGCCCGAGTGGTGCTCGCCGATCCAGGCCTCGGTGTAGTTCAGCGCATCCAGATGCTGGAGCAACTCCATGTCCCGTTCCAGAGCCAGAATGGGATTTTCCGAAAGATCGTGAAACGGGGCGAGGAAGATGCCGCTGTGAAGGTAGGTCATGGGAAGCTCCTTTACACGTCTAGAGCATATGCCGGCTGCATATGCTCTATCCCTTTGTTTGATCGCATGATTCACACGCTTTGAACGTTCCGCTCAGCGTGATCATGCATCTAGCCGATAGCTGTCGCCGTCGGTGACAAGCCGTCCGGCCGTCGCGCCGGCGAAATGAGTGCCGATGATGAGCACCGGTGTGCCGGCCAGACGCTGAAACATCCGGCGGCGGGTTTCGATCCCCTGGT
>JAQGHW010000466.1 GCA_028291505.1 Rhodopila sp.
GAGTTGCCACGCCAGGTCTTCGACGTGTTGGCTGGGACTGGAACAAGTTTGCGGCTCAGCCATCCGGCACCGGCCCGTGGATGGTCATCAAGGTGGTGCCCTGCCGATCCCCGATGCGGTAACGCGATGCTGTCAGGTGGCAGCGCGCCCGACGATGCGGCCGAGATCGCGGATGGTCTGGCTGGACAGGCGCTGCGGCGGCTCGACCTGGCCTTGGCGATGCTGTCGGAGCGGCTGGGCGACAACCTGCTGGACGGCTTCGCGGTTGATTAGCGTGATCGGCGTGATCGGCGTGATCGGCGTGGTTCAAATCAGCGTCGCGCGCGGAGCCGGGTTGCCCAGCCTCCCATCGACTGGCCTCCCACTGATATCTGAACTGGCCACCGGTAAAGCCTTGACGCCGTGTGGTCCGAACCCAGCCATGATCTCGGACCTTTTGCACAGCCTGCGTGCCAAAACCCCCTTCGCATTTCCCGGTCACAGGGGCTAGGCTCGACGCCTTGTCTGCATGGGGAATGACGTCGGCATGACCATGGTAATGAGCTGGGATGAATGGGTGCGGCACGATGCGGTGGCGCTCGCCGACCGCGTGCGGAAAGGCGAACTGACGCCGGCCGAACTGGCGGCACAGGTCGCCGCAGGCATCGCCAAGGTCAACCCGACGCTCAATGCGGTGATCGAGGTGTTCGACGATGTCGTCGCCGATCCGCAGAAGGACGGGATGCGTGCCGACGGGGTCTTCGCGGGCGTGCCCTATCTGATGAAGGACCTCGGCCCCACGCTGACGGGGCGCAAGCAGGAGATGGGCGCCAGGCTGATGCAGGGCAACGTCTCCGCCGCGGACAGCTATCTGACGGGGCGGATACGTCAGGCCGGCCTGAACATCATGGGCCGCACCACCACGCCGGAATTCGGCACCTGCGGTTCGGCCGAGAACCCGGACATGTACGTGACCCATAATCCGTGGGACCTTGCCTTTACCGCTGGCGGATCGTCCTCGGGCACCGGCGCCAGCGTGGCGGCCGGCGTGCTGCCGATCTCGCACGCCACCGACGGAGGCGGGTCGATCCGCATTCCTGCGGGCATCAACGGCAATATCGGCCTGAAGGTGTCGCGCGGCGTGTTCTCCAGCGCGCCCGGCGTGTCGGACCTTACCGCGATGGTCTCGATCCAGGGTTGCCATACCAGATCGGTGCGTGACACCGCGGCCTTCGTCGATGCCTGCCGCGGCGGCGCGCCTGGCGAGTTCATGCCGTACTGGTCGCCAGCCGAACCTTACGGCGACCTCATCAAGCGCGATCCCGGCAAGCTGCGCATCGCGCTGTCCCATCATTGGGGCGACTACAGCGCCACGCCGCACATCGTCGATCAGCTGCAACGCGCCGGCAAATTCCTGGAAGGGCTCGGCCACGTTGTCGACTGGGCCACGCCCGACGTCGATTTCCCCGCCGCCTTCGCCGCGCAGACGAGTTGCTACATCACCAATGGCGCGCAGAACATCGAACGCCTCGCCCGCCTGCGCGGCTACGCGAAACCTGCCCCCGGCATGGTCGAGCCGATGAACTACAAAATCTGGGAATACGGCATCGACTTGCCCTACACCGCGCGCGCAGGCATGCAGTTCGGCTGCAACACGCTGTCGCGCGGCTTCGGCGCGTTCTTTCAGGACTGGGATGTCATGCTGACGCCGATCTCCACATCGACCACGCACAGGATCGGCACGCTGGACTACATCACGCTGAACGACACCGACACCGTGCTCGACTGGTTCCACAAGCTGTGGGGCATGTATGCCTACACGCCGCTGGGGAATCTGGCGGGCATTCCGGGCGTTTCTCTGCCGATGGCGACGCACGAGAACGGCCTGCCGCTAGGCATCCAGGCGCTGTCCCGCCAGGCCAATGACGGCCTGCTGCTGCAGCTCGCGGCACAGATCGAGCGAGCGCTGGACGGCAAATGGAATGGCGGGCGGGTGCCTGGCGTTCACGTGACACATGGGTAAAGCGATGCACAGCAATCGGGTCTGGTTCAATCTCGATTGGTCTTCCTCACCCTCTGTTGTGCGCGGGTTCGCATGATGGGATGCGATGGCCGGTGAGACATGGTCGCAGGGCGGGGCATCGGCATCATTGAGGCCGCATCAGCCGGTCGCCCCGGCCAGGAGGAGCGGCAAAAGCAAAGCGGCGAGCGTAGCCATCGCCGGAAAGTCCTCCTCCCGGAAGCGATCCTCGGCGTGTGACATGTTCATGGTGGCGACTGAACGGCCGGCGAACAGCACGGGCACGTTGATCATGCCGGTTATCCCCAGGCTCAGGATCAGCCTGTGGTCGGCGAACACGCGCTCGATGTCGGCCACGCCGTGGCAGATCAGGATCTGGCCGCGGTCGAGCACCTGCTCGCCCCACGGCGTGTCCTGCTTCTGCTTGCGTCCACCGACCGGATAGGCGGTGGGATTGCTGGTATAGACCCGCTCCACCTGCTTCGTTTCCAGCAGCGAGCGCGTGACGGTGAACAGCCGGTGGTCGAACAGCCGCATGGCCAGCGCGTCGATGGCGCCGTACGCCACGGCCGGCTGCGACCGTGCCGTCATTGCCATGATCCGCGACAGATCCTGAATGGTGATCGTGGTGTCAGACACGGGTTGGTTCCTCTTGCAACGGTGTCGGTCCGTCCAGGCGTGGCAGGTGGGACGATGCCTCGGGCAGCAAGCCTTGGGAGCGAAAGCGCAGCAGCACCAGCAGGAAGCCGCTGATCAGCATTTCGCGCAAGGCGGCACCCTGGACGGCGGATATTCCTGGCACAAACGGGATGATGAATCGAGTGCTTTCAAGAAACGATACCACCAGAACGGCACCGGCGATGGCGCCCGCGTTGTTGCCGACTCCGCCGGCCAGCAACGACAGCTTGATGTACAGGGTCAGCAGCGGCACGAAGATGTCGGGGGCGATAAAGGATGTGTAATGAGCATACAGCGCACCGGCCATGCCGAGCACCGCGCAGCCGATGGCGAAGGCCTTTACTTTGTAGACGATCACCCATTTGCCGGCCACGGCCGCGACCTGCTCATCGTCGCGGATCGCCCGCAGCACGCGGCCGAACGGCGAGTAGCTAAGCCGTTCGAACAGGACGAAGACGACTGTGACCAGCGCCGCGACGATCCCGAGGAACACCATGTTGAACTGGGTGGAGCTCAGAACCGATCGGAACGGTCCCGGAATGCCAGAAATGCCGTCGCTGCCGTGGGTCATCCAGACTTCGTTGTCGGCGACCATGCGAATCGCTTCCGCGAAGCCGAGTGTAACGATCGCGAGGTAGTCTCCGCGCAGGCGGGCGGTGATCAGAGCGACCGCTACGCCGGTGAGCGCACCCGCGGTCGTGCCGGCCATTACACCCACCCAGATGGGCATGCTGAAGCTGGTGGTCAGCAGGGCAGAGACATAGGCGCCGACCGCGAAGAATCCGACCAGGCCGAGGTTGACCAGTCCGGCCATGCCCCAGATCACGTTGAGCCCAAGGGCCATCAGGGCATAGATGCCGGCGGAGATGCCAATGGCGAGAAGGTAGTTTTCCATCTAATACGCCCGCTGGCCAAGCAGGCCGCGCGGACGCACGACCAGCACCAGCAGGATCGCGAGAAAACCGACCGCGCTGCGGTAATTCGGCGACAGCACCAGCAGCGACAGTTCCTCGCATACGCCGACGGTCAGCGCACCCAGCACGGCACCGGGGATACTGCCCAGCCCGCCCACCACCGCCGCCGCGAACACCGACAGGATTGCTCGGAATCCGGTCAGCGGATCGATGGTGCTATCGAGCCCGATCAGCATGCCGCCAATTCCGGCCAGCCCCATCCCGGTGAACGAGACGATGCGTCCGACCCGCGCGGCGTCTATCCCCTTGATGTCCGCGAGCACCGGATTATCGGCAACCGCCCGCATGGTCTTGCCGGTGCGGGTAAAGCCGAGGAAGCCGAACACGGCCGACATCACGGCGATCGAGATCAAAAGGTTCTCGACCTGCTGTGGCCCGATGCGCAGCGTGCCCCATCGCCAGTCACGCTGGATCGGCAGGTCGTAGCCGTTCAAATCGTTGCCGAACACGAAGCGGACGACGTTTTCCAGCAGGATGGTCAGGGCAATCGACCCGATCGCAGTAGTAATGAAGCCGCTGCGACGGAACGGTTTCAGCACGAATTCGTCGGTAACCAGGCCCATCAGCCCCGCCGCGAGGAATGCACACCCGAGGGAGGGCAGCAGCGGAAGCCCGAACCGTACATTCGCGACGAAGCCGGCAAAGGCGCCGATCGTGGCGTGGGACGCGAGCGCGAAGTTGGGGAAGCGCAGCACCGCATAGATCGCCGTCAGCCCGATCGCCGGGATCGCG
>JAQGHW010000476.1 GCA_028291505.1 Rhodopila sp.
TCTGTACAGAATTCAGCGATGTCGGAAATAACGTGTCGTATGATGGCCCCGGCCGCTTCGCTTTCGCATGCCGTACCCACGCTTTGACCCGCGCCGTAACGAATATCGTGGACAATGGAACCAAGCACGGTTCGGCGGTCGTGGTGACGCTTCAGGTCCTTGACGACCTGAGGGTTAACGTCGAAGTGTCGGATGATGGCCCGGGTATCGCGCTTTCGCTCCGCGAAAAGGTTTTCGAGCCATTCTTCAAGGGTGACAGCGCCCGCCCGTCGCCGGGACGCGGTGGTTTCGGACTCGGCCTGTCGATCGCCCGCGATATCGTCGAACGCGACGGCGGTGAAATCGCCCTGCTCGATCATGTCCCTCAAGGTCTCACGGTTCATCTATCATTGAAAGCAGGCAGAGTAGAACCTGGCTCCATCATGCGGACGACGGCGGATGTTGCGTGACGGCGCACAAGGAATTTGGCGCAAATACCTCTTAACATTACCTAATAGATACGAATAAGGAGCACTCGTGTAGCTTCAGGCGAGTGCGAAGACGCGTGCCACCCTCCTTCCCATGCACCAAGGCTGCAGAATCGCGGGAAGATCATTCACGGCATCCGCGGCGGCCATCGCACGATAAAGCGAACCTTTGGCCACCCTGACGGGGACATCATGCCGACCAGTATAGCTCACCCTTCCGGAGTTCGTAAAAATGACTCGTGTTATCGACATTCTAAGTGTCCAAATCCTTTGTGTCACCATTGCTGTATCCGTATTGGCGCAAGAGCGGCGGCCACCATCTCCGTCAGGTCAATCTCAGCCAGAAGATCCGCTTGTTGTCGCTGCACACAGATGGGACCTCAACGGCGACGGTGTCTACACTTGTGAGGAGTGGAGGATGTATCTCGCGCGCATCTTTATCGTTGCCGATCATAATCACGATCAATATCTCAGCGACGACGAATTTCAGGCGGTTCGGGCAGCTGATCCAATATTCGCCGATGCTGACTACTCGGTTTTTGACGCCAACGGCGATGGACGAATTAGCCGCACGGAGTTCATGAGCGTGCCAAATCCACTCTTTGGCATTTACGACCGTGATAAAACTTGCAGGGTTACCCAGACACAGATCGACGCAGTCAAGGCAGCATCCCAAACGCAACCTCAGAAAACCGGACATGGCGCCGGCCGAAAGGGCGCAGGCGCTGGTGCGCCACCATGAGCATGGTGCCGCCTTCAGTGAAGTCAAAACGCCGAACCGGCATCCTCGCCAACGGCGACGCGGGCGTCCGCCGCGTCTCAACAGAGTTGATCCCAACCCGCCTGGCGCCACCAAGCCACCCGATCAAGCAGCGCCAAGCTCGGCGGCTAGCCCGCTCACGAAGGCGATGAAGGCCTTCGCCTGCGGCCTCACGATCTCGCGGTGCGGAATGATCGCGAACATGTTCTGGGCCCTCGACTCATAGTCGCCGAGCACGGGAACCAAACGGCCCGACCTGATGTCCTCCTGCACGTGGAAGCGGTAGAATTTGCCAATCCCAGCCCCGGCCAGGCAGGCGTGGCGCAGCACGTCCCCATTGTCCGAGAGCAGCTTGAAGTGCAGGTCCACCGGGCGCCAAGCCCCGTCACGCCCAATCGTCCACCCTTCCGCCAGATCGGAGAAGCGGCTCGACAGGCAATCGTGGCGAGCGAGATCCTGCGGTTGCCGGGGCGTTCCACGCCGCGCGAGATAGTCGGGGGATGCGCAAAGCAGAAGCGGACAAGGCCCGAGCCGGAAATGCAGCAACTTCGACTGAGGCTCATCGTGCAGCGTGATCGCCACGTCGACGCGGTTTCGCATCAGATCCGGGGTTGCGCTCGACACCGCCAGGTCGAGCGACAGCCCTGGATAGCTGGCCAGGAACTCGTGGATGCGCGGCGCAAGAACCGCCGACGCGAACGAGGGCGGGGTGGTGACGCGCAAATGCCCGCGCAACTGCTTTTCCGCCACCATGCCAAGCGCGGCCTCCTCGACCTGCGCCAGGATCGTGAGACACTGCTCGTAGAAACGCTCCCCGGCGTCGGTGACGCTGACCCTGCGCGTGGTCCGATGCACCAGGGCTACGTCGACCGCCGTCTCGATCAGGCGGACGTGTTTGGTGACCGAGGACGGCGCGAGACGAAGCTGGCGGGCGGCTGACGAGAAGCTCTGAGTCTGCACCACCGCCACGAAGCAGCGCAGCGAAAGAATGTTCGCGTTATTCAGCATCGTGCTGGGCAGGGAAGCGGCCATCGCGTCCTCATTGCCGATGTTCCGCGAATAATATCTTCCATTCTTTCCGGATAATCTAGGGCCGCCATCTCTCATATCGTCGGTCCAGAACGCGGCAAGGCGCACAGCCAGCCCCTTCGCGAACGGTATTGGGAACTGAAGATGCCGATCATCACCACGTCGTTCGACAATGGCCCGGACCCGGACGTCACGCCGCATGTATTGGACACGCTGCGCCGGCACGCCATCCGCTCCACCTTCTTCGTCGTCGGCGACAAGTTGCGGGATCGGCGCGGGCTGGTCGAGCGCAGCCGTGCCGAGGGACATTGGATCGGCAACCACACCTACAACCATCTCGTGCCGCTGGGGATGAGCGCCGAGGCGGGCATGGCGGCAGGGGAGATCACGCGGACACAGGAACTGATCGGCGATCTCTCTCACGAACGTCGCTTCTTCCGTCCGCTCGGCGGCGCAGGGGGCGGGCAGCTCGACCAGCGGCTGCTCAACGATGAGGCTTTGAACACGCTCGTCCAAGGCCGATATACCTGCGTGCTGTGGAACGTGATCCCGCAGGACTGGGCTTACCCCGAAGGTTGGGTGGAGCGCGCCCTGCGGCTGTGCTTCGAGGTCGAGCACGCCTTGATCGTGCTCCATGACCTGCCGACCGGCGCAATGGCCGGGCTCGACCGGTTCCTCTCCGCGGCGGAGGATCGCGGCGCTGTCTTCCAGCAGGACTTCCCCGACGCCTGCGTCCCCGTGGAACGGGGGCGGATCAGCGGACCGATCGAGCCCTATGTCGCAACGGCAGGCGTGGCGTGAGCGCCGGCAGCCGGATCATCGGAACCGGGACGTGCCCGGAGAAAGGCGCATTGCTGTGAAGCTGGCCACATTGTCGCTGTCCGGCACCGCCGTCATGAAATTCAATTACATTAGCGTTCTAAGCAGGAAACGAAACCCAGGAGACCCCAATGGTCCACGTGCCCAAGACGTCATGCCCGCCGCCGTTTCGCGTTACCCGCGCCAGCCACCTGACCTACAATGTGCGCGATCTGTCCCGCAGCCGCGAGTTCTACACCCAGGTTCTCGGCCTGGTGGTCAGCGACGAAGATCGTGACACGCTCTATCTCCGCGGTGTCGAGGAGCGCTCTCATCACAGCCTGATCCTCAAGCGAACCGGCGCGGCGCCGGCCTGCATCACGACCGGCCTGCGCACCTATGACGAGGAGGATCTGGAAAAGGCGAAATTCTTCTTCACCAGTCGGGGCCTGCCAGCGGAGTTCGTCGAAGCGCCCTATCAGTCACGAACGCTGCGGACCTTCGATAGCAGCGGAACGCCGTTGGAACTGTGCGCCTCGATGCAGCGCGTCGAACGCGTCGATCAGAAATTCGAGGCGCTGCACGGCGGCGGTGCATTGCGCTTCGACCATTACCAGGTCACCGCGCCCGACGTCGAGAAGCCGGCCAGCTTCTACGCCGAGTTCGGTTTTCGGATCGTCGACTACATGGTGATCGGCGACGTACCCATTGGCGTCTTCATGCATGTCAAGGACACGCCATACGACGTGGTCTTCATCCGGCGCCCCGGCCCGGCACTGCACCATTTCGGCTATATCGTCGGCGGTATCAACGACATCATCAGGGCCTGCGATGTCGCGGGCAGTCTCGGCTACGGTGACAATGTCGAGTTCGGGCCAGGGCGGCACAGTCTTGGGCACTCGTATTACGTCTATCTGCTTGATCCCGATGGCCACCGTGTCGAGCTCCTGCCGCCGCCGATTTATTACGGAGATGGCGATGACGGACCGATCATCCATGATCTGAGCGGCGTCTCGCGGGTCACCGAATCCTGGGGTCTGCCGCCGCGCCAAAACTGGCTGACAAATGCGTCTCCGTTTGAAGGAATCGCACGCACCAGCCCGCCGCCCGGCGGACCGGAACCATCCCTCGAGGCCTATCTAAAGATGAGTTGAAGGCCTGTCAGGCATCCGCCGCGGCGGCCATCAAGCATATCCCGCAAGGAGTTGGTGAAAGACATGGCGCGCATTCCCTACGTCAGCCGAGAGACCATGCCGGACGGCCGGACCGATCTGTACGACCGTTTGGTCCAGGAGCGCGGAGCGAACCCGGAAAACATCTTCCTCGCGCTCGCGAACGTTCCAGACCTCGCCGAGGCTGTGCTTGGAATGGCGACGGCACTGCGGAAACAAACAACCCTCCCCCGGGTGTTCCGCGAGTTGGCCGTGGTAACCGTAGGGCTCGAGACGAACGCGTCCTATGAGGTGGACCATCACTGGAACGCGGCATTGAACGCGGGTGTCCGACGCGAACAGCTCGAACAACTGCGCGCGTTCGAGACGGCGGATTGCTTCAATGCCCAGGAACGTTCGGTCATCCGGCTGGCGAAGGAGATGACGCTGGACGGACGGGTCAGCGACGCGACCTGGGCCGCGACGTCATTCCTCGGGCAACGGCAACAGATGGAGCTGCTCTTGACCATTGCCTGGTACAACTGCGTCGTGCGCATCATCCTGCCGCTGGAAATCGAGAAAGAGCCGTGGTTCGTGCGGCAATAGGCCATGACCAACGGCGGCGAACAGGCTTTGCTTTGGTTGCCACCGGCGGGAACGGATCGACGAAAGATATTCAAACCTGCATGCCCGTACTCGAGAAGATCCAGCGCGCCATGGCACATCTGCCAACCGCCCGCGAGGACACGGCGTCTTGAGTGCGCTAGCTACCTCGGCATGGCGTCGACGGCTTGCGTAGGTCTCGCCGGATGACTACTTGCTCGTGGGCTCGACCTGGGTCTCGGAGCCGCTGCCCGCCACGGAACCTCGCCTCGGCCGGCGGACGGCTCTCACCTTCCCGCTCCTGCCGCCTCCGCAGAAGAACTGATCGCCGCCATCGGACTCGAGTCCCGAAACGCCCACTCCGGGCGGCATCTCAAGCCTGTCCAGGACCTCTCCCGTTGCGGGATCGACTCGCGTCAAATCGCTCTCGTCACCTTCCCAGGTGCCGTGCCAGAGCTCGCCGTCGATCCAGGTGACCCCGGTGACGACCCGATTGGACTCGATGGTGCGAAGAATCGCCCCCGTCTGGGGATCGACCTGATGGATCTTCCGGCCCCGATGCTGCCCCACCCAGAGCGTCCCTTCGGCCCATGCGAGCCCCGAGTCACCGCCGCCGCCAGGCGCCGGGATCGTGGCGAGCACACGGCCGGTCTTCGGATCGATTTTCTGGATGCGATCCTCGGCGATCTGAAACAGATGCTCACCGTCGAAGGCCGTTCCTGCGTGCGCCGCAACATCAATCGAGCGCAGCACCTTCCCGCTCGCCGGATCGAAGGCGTTCAGCTTGTCTCCGGACGCAAACCAGACGTGCCGACCGTCAAACGTAACCCCATTCACGCGGTCGGCACCCGGAAAGGGTCCATATTCACGCAGAATTTCGGCTGCAGATCGTTTCATGTTCCCATCCTAAGTAAATCTCTCGAGGTTTCCGCACAAACACAAACACAAGCCTGAGCTGGGTTGCGCCGCCACGAACGGCAAACAGTCATCCGTGTCCTTGCCAGCGCAACTCTGCTTAATCACTCGGCAGTGGACCGGGGAGTAACAAGATTGTCGGGAATCCCGGCACCGGCGGGGTCATCCAACGAAGCGCTCGGCCGCGACCGAACGACTGGACCTTG
>JAQGHW010000525.1 GCA_028291505.1 Rhodopila sp.
CCAGCGCCGCGATCCCACACTCCCCGGACCAACGGCCAGTCGGCCAGGTCATCTGATCCAGCCCCCTACGAAGAAGCGGCACTACCCCCCGGCCGGCGTGTCTGGTCCAGCCCCAGCAGCAGGACAAACAGCGCGGCGCACACCCCCGGCACGCCTAACGCGATGTACAGGCTCTCAACATCCCAGTGCCATCCCACAAGGATCGCCGCCACCAGCGGCCCCACGAACGACCCGAACCGGCCGACCCCGGTCGCCCAACCAACCCCCGACGACCGAATCACTGTCGGATAAAACACCGCGGCGAGCGCGATCAGCCCCGAACTGCCCGCCCCGAGGAACACCCCGCCAAGCCCCTCCAGCAGCGTGACCAGCCCGAACGACGGCACCGCGAAACCGATCGAACCAAATGCCAGCGCACTCAGCGCGAGCACCACGGCAAGCACCCGATACGGACCGGAGACACTGATCAGCCACCCGACGATCAGCGTGCCCACCACGCTGCCGCCATTGAACGCCGCCATGATGATGCCGGGTTGTCCACCGCCCAGGCCAGCCGCGTTCAGCAGCGTCGGGCTCCACGCGGAATTCGTCACCAGCATCAGAAACGCCGTGAAATACGGCACCCACAGCAGCAGCGTGCCGGTCGCGCGACCGCCGGTGAACAGGTGCCTGACGGGCAGGCCAGGCAGCCGTTCCTCGCCGAACACGAAGCCCTGCGCGTCCGCGGCCCGCGGGCTTATCTTGCGGACAATCCCCCGAATGACGTCGGTCGGCGCCCCGCGTGCCACAAGGAAGCCGACCGACTCCGGCAGCCCCACCGCGAGTGCGCACGCAAGCACCAGGGGAGCGATGCCCCCAACGTAAAAAATCGATTGCCAGCCAACGGTCGGGATCAACAGAGAAGCCAGCACCCCGCCGATCATCCCACCCAGCGGAAAACCCGCCCAAAGCACGGTGACCATCAGCGCTCGGATTCGGCGAGGGGTATATTCCGACGCCAGGCTGATGAAACTAGGCATCGCCCCGCCCAACCCAAGGCCGGTGAGGAACCGAACCACAAGCAGGGCCGTAAAAGAACTGACCAGCGCCGTGCAAATGGAAAAAATACCAAACGTCAGGGTGCTGGCGACCAGGATGCGCTTGCGTCCGAAACGGTCGGCCATCGGGCCCAGCGTGAACGCCCCCAGCATCAGCCCAAGCAGCGCCGCGCTGAACACCGCGCCGAACGCTCGGGGTTCGACATGCAGCATCCGCGCGATCGAGGGCGCCGCCAGACCAATCGCCTGCAGATCCATGCCGTCCAGCAGGGCGACCAAACCGCACAGCACAAGGACGCGCACCTGCAGGGCGCCAAGCGGGCACTCATCGATCAGGCGTGTGACATTGACAGATTGTTCCATCCGTTCGTTTCCCCGACCAAGCGATTGCAAACAGGTCGCGCGGGACGATGTCAAGTTCGGCCCGGTCGCGGTCGGGTCCGGTTCAACCAATCAGGTTGCCCCCGCCTCCCCAATCCCACTAAATGCCGGTTCTTCGCGCGTAGAAGGTTGCCAGCCATGACCGCCCTCGATCCGATCCCCTATGCCGATGCGAAGCTGCGCCGCATCCTGTCCACCGTGCGCACCATCGCCATGGTCGGCGCTTCATCGAACTGGAATCGCCCCAGCTACTTCGTCATGAAGTACCTGCAGGGGAAGGGATACCGCGTCATCCCGGTGAACCCCGGCACCGCGGGCAAGGACCTGCTGGGTGAGCGCATCTACGCCAACCTGCGCGAGATTCCGGACAAGATCGACATGGTCGATGTGTTCCGTGCCTCTGACGCCGTCGGCCCGATCGCCGACGACGCCATCGCCATCGGCGCCAAGATCGTCTGGATGCAGTTGGGCGTCCGCAACGACGAAGCCGCGGCAAAAGCCGAAGCCGCCGGCATCGAAGTCATCATGAACCGCTGCCCCAAAATCGAGTTCGGACGTCTCGGCGGCGAATTGTCATGGAGCGGCGTGAACTCCGGCATCATCCGCAACAAACCCGCCCAGGCCCCAACCGATCGTCAAACCAAACCCCGGCCGCTGCCCGCGACCAACATCGAATACGGCTTCGAGACCCGCGCGGTCCACGCCGGTGCGTCACCCGACCCGACCACAGGCGCCAGGTCCACCCCGATCTACCAGACCACCGCCTATGTATTCGACGACGTCGACCACGCCGCGTCCTTATTTAACCTGCATAATTTCGGCTACATCTACAGCCGCCTGACCAATCCCACGGTATCGGTGCTCGAAGAACGGATCGCCAGCCTGGAGGGCGGCCGAGCCGCCGTCGCCGCCGCCTCCGGGCACGCCGCGCAGTTCCTGGTGTTCGCCACGATGCTGGAGCAAGGGGACGAGTTCCTCGCCAGCCGCAACCTCTACGGCGGCTCGCTCACCCAGTTCGGCTTGTCCTTCAAGAAGCTCGGTTGGACCTGCCACTTCGTCGATCCGGCGGATCCGGAGAACTTCCGCCGAGCGCTGACCCCGAAGTGTAAGGCGATTTTCGTCGAAAGCCTGGCCAACCCCGGCGGAGTCATAGTCGATCTGGCCGCGATCGCCGAGGTCGCCCACTCGGTGGGTCTGCCGCTGATCGTCGACAACACCCTGGCGACCCCATACCTGTGCCGCCCGTTCGAGTGGGGCGCTGATATCGTCACCCATTCGACGACCAAGTTCCTCGGTGGCCACGGCAATTCGATGGGCGGGATCGTGGTGGAATCCGGAAAATTCGACTGGGCGCAGGGCGGCAAATTCCCGTCGATGACCGAGCCGGAACCCGCCTACCACGGCCTGCGCTTCTACGAGAATTTCGGCGATTTCGCCTTCACCACCAAAGCGCGCGCGGTGGCGCTGCGTGACTACGGACCGGCAATGGCGCCGATGAACGCATTCCTGACCATCACCGGGATCGAGACGCTGCATGTGCGGATGGAGCGGCACTGTGCCAACGCCCAAACCGTCGCCGAATACCTGGCCGCCGACCGCCGCGTCGCCTGGGTCTCCTACGCCGGCCTGGAAAGCAGCCCATACCGGGCGCTGGCGCGGAAATACATGCCGGCCGGGGCAGGGGCGGTATTCACCTTCGGAGTGAAAGGCGGCTATCAGGCCGGGATCAAGCTGGTCGAAAGCGTCGGGTTGTTCTCGCACCTGGCCAATATCGGCGACACGCGCAGCCTTATCTTGCACCCAGCCTCCACCACCCACCGGCAACTGACGGATGAGCAGCAGCTTGCCGCGGGCGCCGGACCCGACGTGATCCGGCTGTCGATCGGCCTCGAAACCGCGGCCGACCTGATTGCCGACCTGGACCAGGCGCTGGGGTAGGAAGGCGAGGGCTCGGCCCTCGACCCGCAAAGGGGCCGAGGCCCCTTTGATCCCAATAATTTAGGATGGGCGGATAGGAGGGGGCGACCGTGTCGGTTGCAATGACTGCGTCGCCCCCTCCTATCCGCCCATCCCATTACAGGGTTCCAAGGGCCGACGGCTCTTGGTGGGGTCGAGGGGCGAAGCCCTCGCCCTTCTACTCCACCGGCGCGGTCATGCGCCGGATCGTGCTGGTCGTGCTGTGGCCCGGGCGCAATGTGACCAGGACGACCTTGCCGCCCCAGGCGTGCACCAAATCGCCGCCCACCACCTGATCGACGGTGTAGTCCGATCCTTTCACCAGCACGTCCGGCCGCAGTGCCTGGATCATCTCCAGCGGCGTGTCCTCGTCGAACAGCGTGACCAGATCGACCGGCGCCATCGAGGCCATAACGGTGGCCCGCGCCATCTCATTCTGCAGCGGCCGGCTGGGACCCTTCAGCCGCTTGACCGAGGCATCCGTGTTCAACGCCACGATCAGCCGATCGCAGGCGCCGCGCGCCTCACTCAGCAGGCGGACATGGCCTGGATGGATCAGGTCGAAGCAGCCGTTGGCGAAGCCGACCTTCAACCCACGCCGATGCCAGTCGGCGACCTTCTCGATGGCCTCCTCCAGGTTGGCCACCTTGCGATCGGTCTGCACCAGGTCATCCAGATGCAGCGCGTCGAGCAACTCCTGGCGGGAGACGGTGGCGGTTCCCGGCTTGCCAACCGAAATCCCGGCGGTGGCGTTGGCGAGCATCGCGGCCTCGGCCAATGCGGCCCCGGCACCCAGGGCGACGGATAGCGCCGCGACCAGGGTGTCTCCCGCGCCCGACACATCGGCCACCTCCCTGGCGCGGGTTGGCAGATGAAGGGCGTGTTGATCGCGGCAGACCAGGGTCAGTCCCTTGGCCGACCGGGTGACCAGGACGGCCTCGCCGCCAGTCGCCTCCAGGGCCAGCCGTCCGGCGCGATCGGCTTCGGAATCATGGTCCGCCTCGATCCGGGTCGCGACCCGAACCTCGTGCTCATTGGGCGTCAGGATTGTGGCGCCCCGGTATGCGGCGAAATCCGGCCGCTTGGGATCGGCGATCACCAGCCGGCCCGCCTGGGTCGTGCGTGACAGAATGGCGTCCAGCACACCATCGCACAGCACACCCTTGGCATAGTCGGACAGTACGATCACATCGGCCGCGTCCAGGTTGCCTTCCACCGCTTCCATCACCGCCAGCAGCCCCGCATGATCGAGCGCCGCGGTGGTTTCCTCATCGAGGCGGAGAAGCTGGTGCGACCCAGTCATGAAGCGGGTCTTCGAGGTCGTCGGTCGACCGGGGATCCGTATCAGGGCGGAGGTGACGCCTTGTGTCGTCCGCACCAGATGCTCGACTTCGTCGCCGGCGGCATCGTTGCCGATCACGCCCACCAGGATGGCCTGCCCGCCCAACGTCGCGATGTTTAGTGCGACGTTCGCCGCGCCGCCCAGGGTGCAGCGATTATCGGCCGGGCGCAGCACGGGGATCGGCGCTTCGGGGGACAGGCGATGCACCGAACCGGTAACATAGCGGTCCAGAATAATGTCGCCAATCACCAGGATCCGCGCTGCGTGGAATGCTCGGACGATCGCGGCAAGCTCGATATCGGTCGGTGGCGATGTTCGGTTGCTACTGATCAGGCGGTCCCTGTCGACCAGGCTGAGGTTCATGCGGCGATTCCTGTTAGATGGCAAATCCGTGACGGTTGGCCCTCCCGTCGGGTGGCCGCGCGCGACAGTGGTTCAATAGCAGGACGGTTCCTATGCTGCACGTGCAAAAAGCCGTTAAACAATGTTCCATCCGGCGCCCGAAATCGCTATTGGAGTGCGGATAGTACTCTTGTCCACCCGCCCGCGTGCCCCCTAAGGAGAGACCGTGAAATATCTCCCACCTTTCGAGTTGATTCGTCGCTCTATTGAAATATCCACCGTGCGCGGGGAACTTCGGGTCAATGTCTCATACGAAGACTTTGTCGGAATATTGAGAACAATGATTCGGGGTGTCGAGGTCGATGAAGCCTGGTATGCCCGCACCTACGAGGATATCGGCAGCGCTGTGAAAGAAGGCGTTATCCGGTCCGCGAAGCAGCATTTCGTCGATGACGGCTATTTCGAGGGGCGGCTGCCGTTCCCGATGATGGTGGACGAGCGGTGGTATTTAAGCGAGAATCCCGACGTAGCTGAAAGTATCCGCAAAGGGGTCGTTGATTCGGCACAGGATCATTTCAACAAGGACGGCTACCGCGAAGGTCGCCTTCCGTTCGGTTTATGACCTTTCGGGACGGGGCTCGGTCCCAGTTCGATGCCTTCTTCTTACGTTGCCAAGGGTCTCGGCCTGGAAGCAGCGATCTGTTTGACGAACCACCGCGCAAGCTATCAACGGAACCGTTGTCCGAATGACGCGTAAACAGCCGGGATCGCAAAACAAGTCCTCTGGAACGCGAAAGCGTGCGACGGAGCCTCTGCACGAGGATTCCGCGGATGCGGCGCCCGAAGCGGCTGTCGATCCTGCAAGCATGTCCGGTCCAGACCCGGCGGAGGAGGCAGGTCTGGTGGCCGAACCGGTCATCGACGATCCGGATACCGTTGCCGGCCCGGATGCCGTTGCCGCCCCGGATACCGTTGCCAGCCCGGATACCGTTGCCAGCCCGGATACCGTTGCCAGACCGGATACCGTTGCCGGCCCGGATACCGTTGCCAGCCCGGATGTCGTAATCGAGATAGATCCGTCCATGTCGGGCGGCTATGTGTATGGCCGGTTCGATGTCATGATCCGCGGCCGAGCCATGAGCGCGGGCGCGATCGGCGAAATCAGGCTTCAGGTCGATGGCCTGGTCAGCGGCATCGCGTCGTTCGGTCAACCGGAACGTGCCGCTGCCGCCATTATGCCGGATGGTACCCCGGCGCGTCAGCGCGGCTTCCAGTTCAACCTGCCTCGGCCGGGCGATGGCCGAACTGAAACCTGTGCCTTCCAGATCATCGCCCGCACCGAAGACGGTTTCGAATACGCCGAGAGCTTCGCGCTCGACATCGACCCCACGGCGGGCGATCCCGTCTCGGTCAGCGCCGGACCGACCCGTGGGATCTCCACCGGGGGTCGCCCGCACGCGGTGGTCTATATCGAGCGCGGAACAATAGACGCGGATGGAATGCTATCAGTGGAGGGCTGGGCAGTTTCGCTCGGGCAGACGCTGGCGGTGCAGATTTACGCCGATGATGAGCGCATCTCCAAGGCGAAGATCGGCGGGGAGCGTGACGATGTCGCCGGGGCTTTGCCGGCCTATCCGAACGCCGGGCTGTCGGGTTTCAGCCTGACACTGCAACTGGACGAAGTGGACCGGGATGCCGGCCGCATCCGCGCCCAGGTCGTTTGCGCGAACGGGTTCGGGCATGAGGAAAGCATTCCGGTCGAGCGCGTGCAGCGGCGAAGTGCGCCACGCCCGCAACACGCCCCGAACCAACCCGCCGCGGTGCCGGACCGGGTGCAGCAGCAAGGCTTTTCATTATTCAATGAACCGCCGGCCTATCAACTTAGCGCGGATTTCCGTATCGCGGACGAACCGCTGTTCGGATTGGTGCTGTCCGGGCCCGTGCCGGGGCTGACCGCTCCGTCACCCTCCGCGCAACCTGCGGTGGGGAGGGGTGAGGTCGTTCCGGTGGCGGCACCGCCGGAAGAGCCGCCGGCGGAGATCCGAATGCACTGCGATGCCGCCATCCTGACGGGTGACGGTACGTTATCGGTGAACGGTTGGGCGGTGTGCGGCGTGGGCATCGTCCAGGTGCGCGTGCTGCTGAACGATGAGCCTGTCGGCATGGCGAGTGTCGGCCATGAACGCCCCGATGTCGGAGACAATTTTCCTGAAATCCCGATGGCTCACCTGTCGGGCTTCAACTTTGACCGAAAGATCGCCGACCGGTTTGAGGGCGAACACGAGGTCCGCATCGTCGTGCGGAATATGCGGGACGATGAGGACCAAACCCAGATCCCGGTCGTCGCGACCGAGGTTGCCGTTGCGGAGCCGGAATCTACCCCCGAGGCCGCGCCAGCGCCGGAAGGTCCGGAACTCACCACCGAACAGACCGCCGAGTTTCGTTTCGAGCTGGATAGCCCCGTGGTGGCGAACGGGATCGCGGTCGCACTGGTCACCGGGCGGTTGACGATCGACGGCTGGTTGCTGACGAGGTCCGGCATCGCCAGCTTCGAGGTGTTCCTCGACGACCAGCGACTGGGCGATGCGCATTATGGCCTGGCTCGGCAGGATGTCGGAGCGGCGTTCCCGGAGTGGCCGAACGCCTTGCGGAGCGGCTATGCGTTCCACTGCCCGCCGCGCAGCCTGCGTGACGGCGACCATACGATCGAGCTTCGGATACGGGCCAACAACGGCGTCGCGTTGAGCCGCGAATTCCGCATCACGGTGCAGAAGGCGGAGGACCAGAAGGACAGCGTCGGTATCCGCCGGCGGGTTCCGCGGGTCGAGTTGGACATGATGACGACGTTCCTGGCCGACATGGAATACCGGCCGACGTTTCAGTTCATTCTGCGCCTGGACGGATCGATCGAGCCTGATCGCGTAAAGACCACGCTTCGCGCACTGCGATTGCAGGCTTACGCCGATTGGACCGTTTTGGTCCTGGCCGAGAATACCGATGTCGTTACTGCGATAAAGCTGCTGATCGACGACGCGATGCCGGATCTGGCCGGCCGCTTCGCCGTGATCACGCCGCTGGATGCTGACGATTGGTCTGCTCCACTGGTTCGGCGGGACATTGAGAGCGAGCGGCCTGTGCTTTATGCTCTATTGTCGCCGGGTGACGAGCCGGGGGCCGATGCGTTGCTTGAACTGGCGGTGGCCAGCGGCCGGCATCCCGACCGGGAACTGCTGTATGGCGACGAGGTCCGCCCGAGCCCTGTGAGCAAGGAGAGCGAACCGTTCTTCAAGCCGGATTTCTCCCCTGACTTGCTGTTGTCCACGAATTACTTCGGCCGGCCCTGGGTCGCGACGGCGGCGTTACTGGCGCGAACGGGCGCCACACCCGCCAGCCTGATCGCGGATGGTGAGTACGACCTTGTGCTGCGCTGTGCGGATCACGCGACGGGCGTGCATCATATCCCCAAGCTGCTGTGCCAACGTTTGACCATGGAGCTGGACAGTCCCGGCCTGGAACAGGCGGCGCTGGAACGCACTTTGGATCGCCGCGGTATCGTTGCGGAGGTGCTGGCGACGCCGATTCAAGGCACCTGGCGGGTCAAGCGAGCCGTGCCGTCGAAGGGCAAGGTTTCCATCATCATCCCGACCTGTGCCTCCCACGGGTATATCGAGACCTGTATCACCACGCTGCGTGCCAAGACCACCTATCGCGATTACGAAATAGTCTGTATTGATAACATTCCGATACAAGACATTGCCTGGAAAGTCTGGCTGCAGCAGAACTCCGACAAGGTTGTCGAAATACCAGACGCTTTCAACTGGTCGATCTTCAACAACCGGGCGACGGAGGTCGCGGACGGCGAATTCATCCTGTTCCTGAATGACGATATCGAGATCATCCAGGATGACTGGCTGGATGCGATGATGGAACATGCGCGCCGGCCGGAGGTTGGAATTACCGGCCCCCAGCTACTGTATCGGGACGGCAAGGTCCAGCACGCCGGAATGTTCCTGGCAAACAACGGAATTGGCCGGCATGCGTTTCGTTTTGCGGCGAATGACGACCCGTGCTATTTCGGCCTGGCCCTGACACAGCGCAACGTTATCGCCGTTACCGGCGCTTGCATGCTGGTTCGCCGCGAGCTGTTCGAGCGGCTCGGCCGCTTCGATGAAGCGCATGAAATCGTCAACAACGATCTGGATTTTTGCCTGCGGGTGCATCGCGCCGGGTTGCTGACTGTGTTCACGCCCTACGCGGCGCTGACGCACTACGAACTGGCCAGCCGAGCGAGCATGAAGGACGTGTTCGACCTGACGCATTTCAATGCGGCCTGGAAGACGACGTTCGCGGCGGGCGATCCGTATTTCAATCCTCGCCTGTCACGTCACAACGACGATTACCGTCCCGACGATGAGCCGGTGCAGTGGGTGGTTTCCGGTGCGCCATTGTTTCTTCCGAGCGAAATCCAGCGCATTCTGGTGGTGAAGCTGGACCACATCGGCGATTTCGTGACCTCATTGCCGCCGATCCGGCGGCTGAAGAAGTTGTTCCCGCATGCGCGGATCACGGTCCTGGCGGGACCGGCTTCCCGAGCCTTCGTGTCGCTTGAATCCTGCATCGACGAATTCATTCCGTTCGCGTTCTTCCATGCCCGGTCGCTGTTGGGGGAGCGTGAGCTGACCAAGGAAGACTACTCCGAACTGGGTGAACAGCTTCGGCCGTATCGGTTCGATCTGGCGGTCGATCTGCGGAAGCATCTTTCGACCCGCGATGTGTTGAAATACGCCGGGGCGCGCTTCCTGGCGGGCTTTGACTATCTGGGGCAGTGTCCGTTTCTTGACATCGCCCTCGATTGGGATGGCGACAGAACGTTGCAGCGGAAACGCAGCCATGTGGTCGACGACCTGATGGCGCTGGTGAATGCGATCGGCCATGCCTCTGAAGCGGATCGGGTGATCATGCAACCTGGTCCGACGACGATGCCGCTGAGCGAACTTCCGGATCGGGTGCAGGCGCTGTTCGTCAAGCCGGTGGTTGCCATTCATCCGGGCGCCGGGAACGTAACGAAGCAGTGGCCGGAGGAGCATTTTTCCGCACTGATCGATCTGCTGATCGAGAAGAACGGCGTCAACGTCATGCTGGTCGGCGGTCCCGATGAGGTCGAGGTTGCCAACGTTCTGCTGGAAAATGTTCAGGATCCGCAGGCGGTGGCTTCGATGGCGGGGAAGACGTCGCTCGCCGATCTGCCTCGGCTGCTGAAGAACTGCGTGCTTTATATTGGCAACGACAGCGGTCCCAAGCACATTGCGGCGGCTGTCGGTATTCCGACGGTGGGCATTCACTCGGGTGTGGTGGATCCGGTGGAATGGGGACCGATTGGGCCCAACGCGGTGGCGCTGCGGCGGAATATGACGTGCAGCCCGTGCTATCTGGCGAACGCCGATGATTGCCCGCGTTCGTTGGCCTGTCTACGGTTTTTCGAGCCGAACCTGGTCTATGAGACGGCGGACATGCTGCTGAAGCGGTCCGGGCCGGTGACCGTGGGGTTGGCTGGCGTTGGAGGCTCACAGGAGGCTGTCGGGGCCGAGGGTTCGGCGGAGGTCGAGGCTGAGGGTTCGGCGGAGGTGGTTGGGGCTGAGGGTTCAGTGGCGGAAGCCGAAGCGGCGCCGATTGACCTTGAAGCCTTGCCCGCGGCTTCCGGTGCCGAACCGGAGGCAACCACGCCGTCGGAGGCCAGCCCAGCAACTGCGTCAAAGCCAATCCGCAAGCCGAAAGCGAATCGCGGGCAACGCGCCACTGAACCTGCGTGATGGAGGATTCCGCGCTGCTCGCTGTGGCGGTTGACCTGGCGGAGCGGGCTGGCGCGGAAATCCGAAAGATCCGGGATCGCGGGTTTCAGGTCCATCGCAAAGCGGACCGCTCGGTGGTGACCGAGGCAGACCATGCGGCGGAGGCGATCATCCTTGCCGGCCTTCGCGACGCACTGCCCGGCTGCACGGTCGTTGCCGAAGAGGAAGCCGCCAGCGGGAAGATAGCCGCCGCGACGCCGGAATTCTGGTTGGTGGACCCGCTGGATGGCACACGGGAATTCACCAGCGGCGGTGACGATTTCGCGGTGAATATCGGGTTGGTGCGGAATGGCAAGCCGGTTCTTGGCGTGGTTGGGGTGCCGGCGACCGGCGAGATGTTTTCCGGAATTGTCGGGGTTGGCGCCTGGCGTCGCAAGGACGGGCTGACAACGTCGATCGCGGTGCGCCGGCCCCCGTCGGAAGGACTGACCGTGGTCGCTAGCCGTCATCATGGCGACCGGGATCGGTTGGACGCGTTTCTCGCCGGGCGCACTGTCGCCGAGGTTGTCAATTTCGGCTCCAGCCTGAAATTCTGCCGGCTGGCCGAGGGTAAGGCTGACCTGTATCCGCGCTTTGGCCGCACGATGGAGTGGGACACCTGTGCTCCGCACGCTGTCCTGGAGGCGGCGGGGGGTTCGGTCGAGACCCTGGACGGGCAGAAGCTGGGATATGGCAAGCCGGGCTGGGACAACCCGCACTTTGTCTGCTGGGGCGCGCGTTCCAGATAGTAGGCGAATGGTATTGATTATACTGTCGCGGTGGCGCTGTTCTCCGGAAGGTATGACCGTAGTGGAGGCGCAGCGATCTTGCCGCCTCACCTCGCGGCCGGACGGCGGCTTCAGGGGTATCCGGCATTGGCGGTTATCTGGCCGAAGCGAGCAAGGGCTTGTCCTCCTCCCCCGGTGCGCTTCGGCTGGAGCCAAGGCTCCGCAATTAGTGCGTCAGCCTGACGGCCTTGGGCTGATGGTGTGGTATCACTCAGGATGCCATGTACCGATTGCGATGTTGGAACGCCACCGCATTGTGCTTGCCGACCTTGAGGTTCTTCCTGGACGCAGATCGGCAAATAGAGCTTGACGGCACGGTGTGATCCGATACGGTTGCACTACGTTGGTCTCAACAGTCGGCGATGGCCGCGCAGCGCTTGCCGGCGCGATGTGTTGATTACGGGCCCAAGAGGGAAGGATTGGCATTTTGCTTCAGGTCAGGCATCTGTTCTTGAGCGCGGCCGTGTTCGGAGTCGTTTTGGCGACGACGCGCCCAGCCGATGCCGGCCTCGTCGTTTACACCGACCTGGCATCGTTCGAGGCGGCAACTAGCGGCCTGTCCGACGTTAATTTCAACGGCATTGTCGCCCCGGGGCAATTCGCCGGCTACGCTAACCCGCCCGGCTACACCGATCCCGCCACGGGGACCAACTTCAGCTTCCTCAACGCAAATGGCGCAGACATCAATGTCACGTCGGCCACTTACTATTCCACAGCATTCGGCGGGCCGGTACTCCCCGCGGACGTCCTGAACTCGTCGTCCGTCGTTCCCATCGGCGCGAGTGAGAGCATCACTTTGCCGGCGAACTCAACGGCTTTCGGCATCTACTTCAGCACCTACGACACATCGCCGATCACTGTCACGCTTTCCAACGGCGACACTTATATCGATAACAGCCCTCCCGGGTTCGGCAGCTTCGTCTTCCTCGGCTTCACCGACACGACACCATTCTCAAGTCTTACAATCACTGATCCAACCGCCTCTGGCGTGCTGCTCGCAGACGCCAAATTCGGGATACCTGAACCCTCGTCGCTGGCGTTGTTGGGACTCTCGTCGCTGCTCCTGGCCGGCCGCCGCCGTCGCCGTCAGGGTGCGCTCGACAATGACCGCGTCAGCCTGACGGCCTCGGGGCTGATGGTGTAGTTCCACTCAGGGACAGCCGGTGGCGCGGTAGTCGCTGCCGCCGTTCTTGTAGTCACCGACCAACGCTTTTCTTGGTATCGACTGAAATCACTGACTGGCGGGCCATCTGAATAGCAATGGCCTCTGCTGGAATTGCCCGTCAAGCAGTTGCTTTCTCCCAGGGCACAATACTTGCGTGCTCGTTTCAGTGTTAAGCAGATGCAAGCCCGAGGAGGCAGGGACGTGCGAACAAGGAAGATAGCTGCGGTGGGAGCGCTGGCTGCGCTGGGGTTCGCCATTGGCGTGGCGCCGAGAGCGGAGGCTGCGTTTATCGCCACCATCGAGCAAATTGGAAGCAATGTCGTGGTAACGGGCAGCG
>JAQGHW010000541.1 GCA_028291505.1 Rhodopila sp.
TGGAGGAAGCGCCGGCACCGGGCCTCTCAGCCGCGAATCGTGCCGCGATCAGCGCGGCCGCGATCGCCGCCGCACGCGCCGTCGCCTATGTCGGCGCCGGCACGGTCGAGTTCATCGCCGAAGATGAGAAATTCTATTTCATGGAGATGAACACGCGGCTGCAGGTCGAGCATCCCGTTACGGAACTGATCACGGGGTTCGATCTGGTGGAGTGGCAGTTGCGGGTGGCTGCGGGCGAGCCGTTGCCGGTCGCGCAATCGGCGATCTCGCTGACGGGTCATGCCATCGAGGCGCGCATCTATGCCGAGGATCCGGCGCGGGATTTCGCACCCTCGGTCGGGCGGCTGGCGTTGTTTCGGACGCCGGTTGAGACCGACGGGGTGCGCGTCGATACCGGCTTTGCTACCGGCGATACGGTATCGGTTCATTATGATGCCATGCTGGCTAAGCTGATATGCCGCGGACCGACGCGGGACGTCGCGCTGCGGCGCATGGGGCAGGCGCTGGCGGACTGCGCGGTGGCGGGCGTCGCCAGCAACCTGGATCTGCTGGGCCGTATCGTCGCACATCCGGATTTTATTGTCGGCGGGATCGATACGGGATTTATCGCTCGGGAGGGTGAGACGCTGCTGGCCGCCCAGGGGGTGCCGTCCGCGGAGATCCTGGCGGTGGCGGCGCTGGCGGTTTTGAGTGCCGAAACCTCGGTTGGCGATGATCCGTGGGACGCGCGCGACCAGTGGTGGGTGAACACCACGCCGGTTCGGATACTGGACTTTACTGACGGTGAAACAAGTTATCCGGTGGCGGTTGTGCGCGATGGGGCCGCGTGGCGGATCGGCGGGCTGCTGGGAACCGCCGAACCGTTGGGTGGGGGACGGCTGCGGGTGTCGCTGGATGGTGCCTGGCGGACGGTCACCGCGGTCGTCGACCAGCACGTGGTGACGCTGCGGGACCACGGTTCGACATGGCGCCTGACGCTGCCTGACCCTCTGGCGGCGGCGGATGACGAGGAAGATGCGGGCGACCGCCTGGTGGCACCGATTCCGGGGCTGGTGACTCAGGTCTCGGCATCGGTCGGCGATCGGGTCGCGCGCGGGCAGGTGCTGGTGGTGCTGGAGGCGATGAAGACCGTGTTCCGACTGTCGGCGCCGGCCGACACGGTGGTCGCATCGGTGTCCTGCGCGGCCGGGGAGATGGTGCAGGAGGGACAAATGCTGGTGGGGTTCGGCGAGGCTGCCTTGGACGGGGGCGTGCCGGCCGGCGCGACGGAGTGATGATTCTTACTGCGAATCAATCTTCGAGGTGCTGCCTGAGACCCCAAGTCATGTCTGCCGAGCGGCGTTTAAGCAGCTTGGATTATGAGATTGGGGAACGATGCCGATGACCATGATGGTGCGATCCATTGTGTCGACCGCCGCGCTGGTTGTGGCGCTTGGGGGCTGCGCCGCGCCGGCGGATGTCAGCCCCGGCCAGGCTGCGGAAAACGCGAACAAACCCGGTTGGACGGGAAGGACATTCGTGGCGGGTTCGACCAGCACGATCGCTGGGGACGCGGAAGCGACGTACCAGCAGCAGAAGTGGCCGGTCGGCCGGGACCGCTGATCGCGGGGCCTGGGTGGTATCATAGCGATTTGCGCTGGGTCGGTTGCGTCATTCGCTTCGTTCTGTACTGACTCCGGGCCAACAGGAGCAGGAGGAAGCGTGGCAACCGAAACCGGCCTGCGGAGCGCCGCGGAGAGTGTGCCGTTGGACTGGGGTGCGGTCCGAGCCTATCTGGCCGGGCATGGGTTCCGGCTTGATGCCGATCCGCCACCGCGGCAGTTTGCCGGCGGTCTTGCGAACCTCAATTATTTGATCCACCTGGATGGTCGGCCCGCCGTGCTGCGCCGGCCGCCGATGGGGGAACTGCCGGCGGGTGCGTACGACATGGCGCGCGAGTTCCGCATTCTGTCGCGCCTGCCGGATGCGCTGCCGTTCATCGCGCGTGGGCTGCATCTGTGCGACGATCCGGCGATCATCGGGCAGCGGTTTCAGATTATTGAATACCGAGCGGGGCTGGTGATCAGGGAGCATCTGCCGGTTGAGCTGGCGCATCGGCCGGAGATCGGGGTTCGGTTGTCGCAGGTGCTGCTGGAGACGATCGCCGCGATCCATGCGGTGGATACCAAGGCGATCGGGCTGGACGACCTGGGGCGGCCGGATGGGTTCCTGGCTCGGGGCGTGGCCGGCTGGCGCAAGCGTGGACTGGCGGCGATGGAGGACGGCACCGAGCGGCTGCACAACGATGTGGGGGAATGGCTTGGGCGCAATATTGTGCCGGACGGGCCGCCCGGGCTGCTGCACAATGATTTCAAGTTGAATAATATCATTCTTGATCCGGACGATTTTTCGCCTCGGGCGGTGGTGGACTGGGATCAGGGCACGCGCGGTGATCCGCTGTTCGACTTTGCCACACTGCTGAGCTACTGGATTCATGAAGACGATCCGTGGGCGATGCATGATATGGAGCAGATGCCGGCAGTCGAAGCCTGTCTATGCACCCGTCAGGACGCCGTTGCCGAATACGCTCGGATTTCCGGTCGCGACATGTCTGGTTTTCTGTTTCACCGGGTGCTGGCGATGTATAAGTTGGCCGTTATCTTCTTGCAGCTTGGCTTGCGCTACCGGTCGGGGGTCACGCTGGAGCCGCGGTACGCTCCGCTGACCGGGATTGGCACCGGCATTCTGGAATTCACCCACGAAATCGCCCAAGGACGCGCATTCTGATGGATTTTTCCCTTAGCCCCGAACTGGTTGAGTTGCAGCAGCGCACGCGGGCTTTCATCCGCGACAAGATCATTCCGCTGGAGGGTGACCGGCGGCAGACCCGTCATGGTCCGACCGAGGAATTCCGGCGGGAACTGGTGGCGCTGGGTGCGGCGGCGGGGTTGCTGGCGCCGCATGTCGGCGCGGAGTACGGCGGCCTGGGCCTGTCGCATGTCGGTAAGGCGGTGGTGTTCGAGGAAGCGGGATACTCATTGCTTGGGCCGGTGGCGATGCATATCTTCGCGCCGGATGAGGGCAACATGCACCTGCTGGAGGCTGTTGCTTCAACGGAACAGAAGGAGCGGTGGCTGCGACCGTTGGCGGCGGGCAAGACCAGGTCTTGCTTCTGCATGACGGAACCGGCACCGGGGGCGGGTTCCGATCCGGCGGCGATGCTGACGACAGCGGTGAAAGATGGCAATCATTATGTCATCAACGGGGACAAGTGGTTCATCACCGGGGCGGACGGGGCGGCGTTCGCCATCATCATGGCGAAGGGGGAGGATGGCCAGGCAACGATGTTCCTGGCCGACATGGACACGCCCGGGATTGAGATCGTCCGAGCGATGGATAGTTTGGACAGTGCGTTCGCCGGGGGACATGCGGTGATGCGGTTTCGGGATGTACGGGTTCCGGCCAGCGATATACTGGGGGAGCCGGGGAAGGGGTTCCGGTATGCTCAGGTGCGGCTGGCGCCGGCGCGGTTGACTCATTGCATGCGGTGGCTGGGGGCGGCGCGGCGGGCGCATCAGATCGCGACGGATTACGCGTTGAAGCGGGAGGTGTTCGGATCGAAGCTGATCGGCCATGAAGGGGTCGGGTTCATGCTGGCCGACAACGAAATGGATATTCGCATGAGCCGGCTGTCGATCCTGCACACGGCCTGGCTGCTGGATCAGGGGGAGCGTGGGGGGACCGAGTCGTCGATGTCGAAGGTGTTCGTGTCGGAGGCGGTCTGGCGGGTGGTGGATCGTTGCGTGCAAGTACTGGGCGGGCAAGGCGTTACCGGTGAAACTCTGGTCGCCCGGATTTTCAACGAGGTCCGTGGGTTCCGGATCTATGACGGTCCGTCGGAAGTGCATCGCTGGAGCCTGGCGCAACGGATTGCCCGCAATGGAGCGAACTGGTGAGCAGCGATTTCGATTTGACCGGTAAGGTTTGTGTTGTCACCGGCGCCGGGCGGGGGATCGGGCGCGGGATGGCGGAGGGCCTGGCTCGTCATGGCGCCACGGTGGTGCTGAGTGGACGCACTCGGGTCACGCTGGAAGAGACCGCGGCGGCGATCGGTGAACGGGCTGTGGTCGTTACGGCGGATGTGTCCAAGGAAGCGGACGTGCTGGCGTTGCGCGATGCGGTGCTGGAACGTTGCGGCCGGATTGACGTGCTGGTCAACAATGCCGGGGTGAACGCGATCTTCAAGGGGATCGAGCGCACGTCCCTGGCGGAGTGGCAAGATATTATCGACGTCAACCTGACCGGGGTGTTTTTGTGCTGCAAGTATCTGGGCGGCGCGATCGGGGAAGGCGGGTCGGTGATCAATGTGAGTTCGGTGGCGGGGCATGGAGGGTTGCTTCGGTCGGGGCCTTATTGCGCGTCCAAGGGTGGAGTGGAGATGTTTACCAAGTCGTTGGCGCTGGATTGGGCGAAGCGGAAGGTTCGGGTGAATACGCTGGCTCCGGGCTGGGTCGATACGGACCTGACGCATGGGCTGCTGGAGCACGACGTGCATGGCAAACGGCTGCTGGACCGGACGCCGCTGGGGCGGTTTGCGACGCCGCTGGATATGGCGGGTGGGGTGGTGTTCCTGGCCAGCGACGCCTCGGCGTTCATGACCGGGCAGAGCCTGGTGATCGCTGGGGGGTGGGGGGCGGAGTAGGGGTTAGCTTGCTTTGGGGGGCCACGTTCCGTCTGCCATTTCTGCCTCGTTGTCGCCGGGCCAGGGGGGCATTGTTACTGCGACGGCGGTTAACGGTTCAGTGCCGGTCGAACGGAATTGGAAGGCGGTGCCGACTGGGATGGTGAGGCAGGTGCCGGGGGTCAGGGGTGAGATCGTTTCCTGGCCATCGTGTGATCGCCACATCTGACCCTGGCCGGACAGGATGTACCAGATTTCCTCGACCGTTCTGTGGCGGACGGCGTGGCTTACCTGTCCGGGTTGCAGGAGGAAGTGGGCCATGCTGCCGCCGGCCAGCGATAGCAGGATACGGACCTGCGACCCATCTGGCGCGAGCACGTCGTGGAGGCGTGGCAGGGTCATGGTCGTCTTCATCGTTGCTGGATCCGTATGGTTGAGGTGGAAGCTGAAGGCTTGACATCTGGGGCGTGGCGGCGAATGTGGAAGGCGCACCGGGGTGCCCTCGTGGTGAGGGCTGAGATCATACCCGTGAACCTGCTCTGGGTCATGCCAGCGAAGGGAGTTGTCATGCGGATCGTCATTGTCGGGGCCGGGGTGCTTGGGGCCAGCACGGCGTTTCATCTTGCTCGGGCAGGGGCGGAGGTCAGTGTCGTCGACGCGCAGCTGGATGGCCGAGCGACGGCGGCGGGCGCGGGGATTATTTGTCCGTGGGTTTCGGGGGTGGAGGACCAGGCGTTCTACCGCCTGTATGCCGGGGGCGGTGAATACTATCCGGACCTGATTGCGGCGCTGGCGGAGGTTGGGGAGTCCGATCTGGGGTACCGGCGGGCCGGCGCGATGCTGGTGTCCGGCGATCCGCAAGAGCTTGGGTGGATCGAGCGCATGGCCCGTGGACGTGGGGCGGCGGCGATGGGGGCGGTCACTCGGGTTTCGGCGCGGGAGGCGCAGGGGCTGTTTCCTCCGCTGCGGCCGGGGCTTGGGGGCGTCCATGTGGCAGGCGGTGCTCGGGTTGATGGGCGGCGCCTGGGTGCGGCTTTGCTGCGGGCGGCTGGGTGCTATG
>JAQGHW010000575.1 GCA_028291505.1 Rhodopila sp.
AGGCGTGGCTTGGGGTGTTCTTCCTCGCGGATGATGCGGATCACCTCGTCCAGGTTGAGGTAGACCAGCAGATAGCCGTCGAGCACCTCCAGCCGGCGCTCGATCGCGGTCAGGCGGTGGTTGGAGCGGCGGACCAGGACTTCGTGGCGGTGATCCAGCCAACAGCGAATCACCTCCTGCAGCGGCATCACGCGTGGTGTGCGGGTGGAATCCAGCACGTTCATGTTGAGCGGGAAGCGGGTTTCCAGTGCGGTGGCGCGGAAGACGGTTTCCATCAGTTGGTTGGCGTCGACGGTGCGGGTTTTTGGTTCGAGGACCAGGCGGATGGTGTCGCTGCTCTCGTCGCGGATGTCACCGAGCAGGGGGAGTTTCTTGTCCTCCATGAGTTGGGCGACTTGCTCGATCAGCCGGGATTTCTGCACCTGGTAGGGGATTTCGGCGATGACGATCTGCCAGGTGCCGTGCTTGCCGTCGACGCGTTCCCACTTAGCGCGGAGGCGGAAACCGCCTCGGCCGGTTTCGTAGGCGGCCAGGATCGCGGCCTGGTCCTCGACCAGCACGCCGCCGGTGGGGAAATCCGGGCCGGGCATATGGCGTAGCAGATCGGCTGTGGTGGCGTCGGGGTTCTGGATCAGGTGGATGGCGGCGGCGCAGATTTCGCCGGCATTGTGGGGGGGGATGGAGGTGGCCATGCCCACGGCGATGCCGGCGGCACCGTTTGCCAGCAGGTTCGGGAAGGCGCCGGGCAGGACGATGGGTTCGGATTCCTCGCCGTCGTAGGTCGGGCGGAAATCGACCGCGTCCTCATCGATGCCGGCGAGCATGGCCTGGGCGACCAGGGTCAGGCGGGCTTCGGTGTATCGCATGGCGGCCGGGTTATCGCCGACGATTTTGCCGAAGTTGCCCTGGCCCTCGACCAGCGGGTAACGGGCGGCGAAGTCCTGCGCCATGCGCACCATGGCGTCGTAGATCGAGGCGTCGCCGTGCGGGTGGTATTTACCCATGACGTCGCCGACGACTCGGGCGCATTTCTTGAAGCCGGCGGTGGGGTCCAGGCGCAACTGGTGCATCGCGTAGATCAGCCGGCGGTGGACCGGCTTCAGCCCGTCGCGCACATCCGGCAGCGAGCGGGACATGATGGTGGACAGCGCGTACGCGAGATAACGCTCCGACAGCGCGTCCTTCAGGTGGGTTTCCTGGATGAGGCCGATCAGATCATCCGGCATTTTCTGGCGCGTCGTCCTTTTCAGCTTGGGTGGAGACTCGGTCGTATAGCATCCGGCGCGCTTGTGGCAGAGGGCGATGCTGATGGCCAAATGCGTCGCGGGCCAGGAAATGTCCGGTCAGGCGCAGGCCGTCGCGCCATGCGGCGTGGTCGGGTGGGGCTGAACCAGCCAGGAACGCGGGCAGCGGCAGCAGGCGGGCGGCCCAGTCCCCTGCCCCTTCGCTGGTCACCGCGCGGCCGGTTTTGGGCGAGACATAGGTCAGGCCCTCGGTTCGCCCGGTGACCGCGCAGGTGGTCAGGTCGAGGCCGTAGCCCAGGTCGGACAGCAGCGTCAGTTCCCACTGGATCAGCTCGGTGAGGGTAGATTCGCCCAGCGGCAGGCTTGGGATCAGGTGCAGCAGGCCGGCGAAGACGCGGGGCAGCGGTTCGCGTTCGGGTATTGCACCCTCGGCGACCGAACAGATGGCGGTGAGCATGGCGAGGGACATGGCGTCCTGCATCGCGTGGGCGGCGCCGGAGTGGATCAGTTCGCCGCTGAAGCTGCCGAGCTGGTCCGACAGGCGCGCCGTCCATTGCACCTGCACCATGTTGCCCGGCTGCCAGGTGCCGGCCTTGCCGCGGGAGGCGCCGCCGCGCGCCAGGCCGCGATGGACCCCGAATTCCTCGGTCATTACGGTAGTTACCGCATCGCCTTCGCCGTACGGCCGGACGTCGAGGATGATCGCGGGGGCGTCCCATTCCATGCTCCGGGTTTTACGCGGGACGAGGGCGAGGCGCCATTGGGTCTTGTTCGGTGCCGATGTTACGTGCGGTAATCGCTGCGCCGTTGGGTCAATCCACGGAGGGAGACTCGGCATCAGCCAGAAAAGCAGACCGGATGTTCTCGGCAACACCCGCCGCTCTGTCGTCAGTGCGTCGGATCGTCTGCTGGGTTCGCCGCTGCGCAACCTGGTGCTTGGCGTGCTTTATATGCTGGTGGTGATGGCGCTGGCGATCGGCGCTTACGTCAAGGCGGGATGGAAGTTCGCCGACGCGCTGTACATGGTGATCGTTACGGTCTACACCGTCGGCTATGGCGAAACGATGCCGGTGGACACGCCGCTGCTGCGGGTAATTACGATTTCCACGATCGTGCTTGGCTGCACGGGCATGATCTACCTGACCGGTGCATTGGTGCAGTTCATCACCCTCAATCAGATCAACCAGATCTTCGGGATCAAGCGCATGAGCACCCAGATCGATCGCCTGCGAAACCATGTTATTGTCTGTGGGTTTGGCCGCATTGGAGGGATGCTGGCGCAGGGGCTGCAGGCCGGTGGGGCGGACTTCGTTATTCTGGAGCCGGCGGATGGGCCGGTGGCTGTGGCACGCAGTCTCGGTTATCTGTGTTTGCAGGCTGATGCCACCGATGAAACGGCGCTTCAGGCCGCGGGGATCGATCACGCTCGGACGCTGGCCACGGTGCTGTCCAATGACGCCGCCAACGTTTTCATTACTTTGAGCGCTCGGAGTTTGAATCCGAACCTGGAGATTATTGCGCGCGGGGAACTGCCGAGTACTGAGAGTAAGTTATTGCAGGCTGGGGCAAACAAGGTGGTGCTGCCGACGCATATTGGTGCGGAACGTATTGCAGAAATGATTCTGTACCAGGAGACGGCACGGTTCATTCGCGGGTCAGAGCGGATGAAGGACTTCGAGAAGGTGCTGCTGTCGCTGGGGCTGGATATCCAGGTGGTGGTCGCGGCGCCGAAGAGTCCGGCGATTGGCAAGACGATCGAAACGATTGAGCAGCAGGGCAATGGGGCGTTCTTCGTCGTGCAGATCAACCGGCGGGATGGCCAGGCGGTAACTCGGCCGGAACCTTCGACGGTCATTGCCGATGGTGATGGGCTGGTGCTGGTGGGGCGCGGCGGTCAGGCGAAGGCGATCGGGTCGTTGTTCGAAGCGGGGGGACGCGGGGCGTTCCGGGTTTCGGCGCGATAGGAGTGGGGCTAGATGTCTGACCCCGGCAGCGTGCGACTTACGCAGGTGGCTCATCTTCGGCTGGTTCAAAGCCTGGATAGACCTCGAAACTGGGTAGCGCATCTGCGATGTCGTACCAAGGCGCCTTTGATGCAACGAAAACGTGACGCTCCGGCCGTGCGTGTGGATCGCCATCAATGGTGCCCAGGGTAACGACCGTGAACTCGGGCATGTTGAGGCGCCGGATGAACATCTGCGAGCCGCATTTGGAGCAGAAGCACTTGCGGCGATCGTAGGATGATTCGTACTCGGAGATAAAAGCTGCGCCAGATGTTACGGTGATGGCGGCAGCGGGGACAACCGAGTTCGTCGAGAACGCTGCGCCGTGCGCCTTTCGGCACATGGAACAATGACAATGTTCCACGATTCCGAGCGGCCCCGTGATTTCATAACGTACAGAACCGCATAGGCAGCCGCCACGAAGCAAATCATTCCTCTGCGTCACCACTGACACCTCCTCCCGTTCCGCCCGGCAGCGCACTTCCGGTGATCGGCGGCACGTTGGATCGCCAATCAAGTCCAGCCGTGGAACGAAGAGCGGTCCCGTCCGAATCGCAGATTCACGCCTTCCCTGGGTCCTCCAGGCCGATCGCGCGCAGCCGGGCGCCCTCCTCATCCCAGCCCTTGCGTTCCTTGACGTTGAGGAAGAGGTGCACGGGACGGTCCAGCAAGCCGGCCAGGTCCTGCCGGGCGCGGGCACCAATGGCTTTGATCTTGCTGCCTTTCTCGCCGATCAGGATCGCCTTGTGGCCGGATCTGGCGACATAGATCGTGACCTCGATGCGAACCGAACCGTCCTTGCGGTCCTTGAAAGACTCAGTCTCGACGGTGGCGCCGTACGGCACTTCCTCATGCGTCTGCATGAAGATCTGCTCCCGCACCGTCTCGGCCGCCAGCAACCGGTCCGGCAGGTCCGTCAGGTCGTCCTCCGGATACAGCCAGTGGCCTTCCGGGACCACGGCAGCGAGGGCGTCGGCCAGGCGGCGCACGCCGTCGCCGGTCTGGGCACTGACCATGAAGGTTTCCTCAAACCGAGCCAGCGCGCCGAGGGAGGCGATCAACGGCAGCAGGGATGGCGGCGTGACAAGGTCGGTCTTGTTCAGCACCAGCCAGCAGCGCCGACCGGAGGCGCCCAGACGTTCCGCGATCGCCTGGACGTCTTCACGCATGCCGGAGCGTGCATCGACCAGCAGCATCGCCACGTCGGCGTCCGCCGCGCCCGTCCAGGCCGCTGCGACCATTGCTCGGTCCAGTTTGCGCTTGGGGCGGAAGATGCCGGGGGTATCCACCAGCAGAACTTGCGACTCCGCGCGCATCAGGATGCCCAGGACGCGAAACCGCGTGGTCTGCGCCTTGGGCGACACGATTGAGAGTTTTGCGCCGGTCAGCCGGTTCATCAGCGTCGACTTGCCGGCGTTCGGGGCGCCGACGATCGCGACGTAGCCGCAGCGCTGCGGCGGCGGTGCGGTCATGCCGACAACCGGGCGAGCAGCGCCTCGGCGGCAAGTTGTTCGGCCGCGCGCTTGCTGCCGGCGGTGCCCGCCGCGTCGGTGTCGCCCACGAAGACCGTCACGGTGAAGTTCGGCGCGTGTTCGGGACCGGAGCGCCCAGTCACCGAATACGCCGGCAGACCCATCCCGCGCTTGAGCGCCCAATGCTGCAGCGCGGTCTTGGCATCCTTCGGCGGGTCCACCTGGCCCACCATGGCGTCGTGCCACGCCCGCCGGACGAAGGTGCGCGCGACTTCCAAGCCACCATCCAGATAAAGCGCGCCCAAAGCGGCCTCCAATGCGTCTGCCAGAACCGTGGCACGTTTCGTGAGACCGGACTTGGCCTCACCGCGTCCGACCGACAATGCGTCAGCGAGGCCGATCGTCTCGGCGACCTTGGCGAGCACGGGCTGCGAGACGAGGTAGGCCAGGCGGGGGCCGAGTTCGCCTTCCTGCTCGTGCGGGAAGCGCTCGATCAGCCACTCCGCCATCGCCAGCCCGAGCACACGGTCACCGATGAATTCCAGGCGTTCGTTGGAGCCTCGCTTGCGGCCCTGCCGGTGGACGACGGAACTATGGGTCAGAGCCTCCTTCAGCAGGCCGGGGCGCTTGAACGTGTGACCCAGGATCGCTTCGAACGGCTCACTCACTTGCGGCACCCTGCACGGGCGCTCAATGCACGGGTTTGAGCAGCCGGCTCCAGCGGATTTCGAACGGCCATTCCCAGAATTCCCACCAGGGATATTCGGCGTCGACGGAGAAGAACAGGATCTCGGCGCGGCCCACGAGGTTTTCCACCGGCACGAAGCCGACCCCGTCCATGAACCGGCTGTCGGCGCTGTTGTCGCGGTTGTCGCCCATGGCGAACACGTGGTCGGGTGGTACGAGGTATTCCTGGGTGTTGTTGACCCAGCCGTCGTCGCGTTCTTTCAGGATCTCGTGCTTGACGCCGTTCGGCAACGTCTCGAGGTACAGCTTCCGCATCATCTTGATACCGTTGTCGTCGGCGAGGTAATCGCCCTCGGGCTGGCGCGGGCACAGTTCGCCGTTGATGTAGAGCTGACCCTGGCGGACCTGGATGCGGTCGCCGGGCAGGCCGACGATGCGCTTGATGTAGTCCACCGAGGTGTCGTGCGGGTATTTGAACACCACCACGTCGCCACGCTTGGGCAGCGAGCCGAAGATGCGGCCGGAGAACAGCGGCGGCGAGAACGGTAGGGAGAATGTGGAATAGCCGTAGCTGTATTTCGCGACGAACAGGTAATCGCCGACCAGGAGGGTCGGGATCATGCTGCCGGAGGGGATGTTGAACGGCTCAAAGGCGATCGTGCGGACGCCGACGGCGATCAGCCCGGCGTAGACGATGGTCTTGATGTTCTCGACCCAGGCGCTGGTTTGCCGCCGGGGTTTGGCCTTGGTGGTCGCCATGTGGGCAACGGACTTTCAGTGGTGGTGTGGTGGCAGGCGCGGCGTAGTGGTGTGGCGGCGCGCCATGGAATGCGGGCGGATGAAGCCCATGGCCCCCTGCCCTGTCAAGGAACCGCGTCGGGGCGGGGTCGGCTGCGGCTGGTTCAACATTGGATGCGTGGCGACGGGTTGCTCTAACTTGCTGGGATCGCGGAGATTATCACCTGGGCATAAGCATATGGATGTTCATCGGTCATCGTCAGATGGACCTGGGCGGTCATCCCGGCCGGCGTGATGGCGCGCAGTCGTTCGGCTGAACCGCCGGTCATCAGCAGAGTCGGCTGGCCCCCGGGCAGGTTGACCACACCGAGGTCCGAGAAGAACACGCCGCGGCGGAAACCGGTACCCAATGCCTTGGCGGCGGCTTCCTTGGCAGCGAAACGCTTGGCGAAGGTGGCCGCCTGGATCTTTTCCGTCCGCCGCATCGCCTTCGACCGCTCGGTTTCGGTGAAGACGCGTTCGAGGAAGCGGGTGCCGTGACGCTCTATCGCCTTCTCGATGCGGCGGATGTCGCAGATGTCGGAGCCGATGCCGAGGATCATGCCGGGGGGGTCGCAGGCGCGGTCTGTGCCATGGGTGAGCTTGGGGCAGTCGATCTTACTCGTAGCGGCACTGCAAGTCGTGGGTGGCCGGGCCAAGCCCGGCCATGACACGATGGAGATGCCCGGTCACGAGACGGAGGGAGCATCATCCGCCGGTTGCTCGTTCGACGCCCTTGATTGTTTTCAGGCCGCGCAGCCCGACGATCACCTTTGACAGATGGGCGATATCGCGCACGTCGACGTCGATCAGGGCCTCCATGAAATCCTGCTGACGGTTGACGATCTTCATATTCGCGATGGCGCCCTCCTGCTTGGCGACCGCGTTGGAAATATCCGCGAGGGAACCTTGCTCATTCGCCGCGATCACGCTGATCCGGGCGGTGTGGCCGGAGCCCTTCATGTCGCCGCTTTTGCCCACGACTTCGTAGTTCCAATCGACGTCGATGAACCGTTCCGGGGTCGCGGCAAAGGCGGTCAGGGTCTGGCAGTCCCGCCCATGGATTGTTACCCCTTTCCCGGTAGTAACGATGCCGACGATCTCATCACCCGGCACCGGATGGCAGCACCCGGCGAAGGTGAAGGCCATGCCCGGGACCAGGCCGGTCAGCGGCATGTCTCGATCGGGTCGCGCCGGCAGCCTGCCGCGCGGCAGCATCGGCGGGATCATCCGCGGCCCGCGCGACGCCTGCCGCAACTCGGGGTATGCGGCGTGGACCACGTCCTTGCCCACTAGGTTGCCGTTGCCGACGGCGATATACAGGTCGTCGGTGGTGGCGACCTTGAGCGCCTTCAACGCCGGTTCCAGCGCCTTTTCGGAGCCATCCACGCCGGCCTGGCGGAACGCCTTGGTCAGCTCGACCCGCCCGGCATCGCGGGTTTGCTGGCGCTGTTCCTGATGGATGAAGCGGCGGATGCGGGCGCGGGCCTTACCGGTGACGACGAAACGGTCCCACTGCGGCGAGGGCGTGCCGCCGCGCGAGGTCATGATCTCCACCTGGTCGCCGTTTTCCAGGTGATGGCGCAGCGGCATCAGCCGGCCGTTGATCTTGGCGCCGACGCAGGTGTCGCCGACCTGGCTGTGCACGGCATAGGCGAAATCGACCGGCGTGGCGCCGCGCGGCAACTGGATCAACTGCCCCTTCGGCGTGAAGCAGAACACCTGGTCGGCGTAGAGTTCCAGCTTGGTGTTTTCGAGGAATTCATCCGGCGCCGCCGAATCGTCCAGGATTTCCAACAGGTCCTGCACCCAGCGAAAGCGTTGCACGTCGGTGCCGTCGACTTTCTTGTCCGGCGCCTTGTAGACCCAGTGCGAGGCGACACCGTTCTCCGCCACGTCGTTCATTTCGGCGGTACGGATCTGCACCTCGATCTTCTGGTTGCGCGGCTGGCGCAGCGTGACGCCGGTGTGCAGCGACTGGTAGCCATTCGATTTCGGTGTAGAAATGTAATCCTTGAACCGCCCGGCGATCACCGGATAGGCCGAGTGCACCGCGCCCAGGGCCGCATAGCAGTCCCCCTTGGTCCGCACCACGATGCGAAACGCCATGATGTCGGACAGTTGTTCGAACGCGACGTTCCGGCGATGCATCTTCTCCCATATCGAGAACGGCGACTTCTCGCGCCCCATGATCTCGATCGGTTCGACGCCGGCTTCGCGGAAGACCTGGATCAGCTCCCGCCGGACATCGTCGATGACATCAGCCCCCTGCCCGCGCAGGAAGTTCAATCTGGCCTGGATGGTGTCGAAAGCTTCCGGTTCCAGCTGGGTAAAGGCCAGCGTCTGCAGCTCGGTTTTGATCGCGTCCATGCCGATGCGTTCGGCGAGCGGGGCGTAGATCTCCATCGTTTCGCGGGCGATGCGCTTACGCCGATCGGGATCACGGACGAAATGCAGCGTGCGCATGTTGTGCAGCCGGTCCGCCAGCTTGACCAGCAGCACGCGGATGTCACGGCTCATGGCGAGCACGAGCTTACGGAAATTCTCCGCCTGCTTGGTGCGATCCGATTGCAGTTCCAGTCGCGTCAGCTTGGTGACGCCATCGACCAGCCCGGCGATCTCCCTGCCGAAACGGCTTTCGATCTCCTCCAGCTTGTAGGAGGTGTCCTCGACGACATCGTGCAGCAGGGCGGTGGCGATGGACGCGACATCCAGCCGGTAGCCGGCGAGGATATCGGCGACGGCCACGGGATGACTGAAATAGGGGTCGCCGTTTTCGCGGCGCTGCGTGCTGTGGGCTTTTTCGGCCAGGTCGTAGGCCGTGTCGATCAGGCTGGTATCGGCCCTGGGGTCATAATCGAGGATTTTGCGCGTCAGTTCACACTGACGGATGACGTCGGGTCCGGGCGGCTTGGGGAATTCAACGAGTTCGGCAACTGGCAGAACCGGCCCATCCAGGCGGACGGAGCCCGGCCGCGAAGGAGCAAGCCGCGCGGGGGTCGGCGCGGACTGGTTCATGTCGCCGCCGAAGCCCCCGTCTTTCATCTGCGTTTACCGGGGAGCTCGGCCGCCGAGTTCCGCCTCGATGGCTGCTTCCAGATCTTCGGGGGACAGTTCCTCGCCGCCTTCGGACGGTAGGGTGGAGGTTTCGTCCTCGGCCGCGACATCCTGCAGGCCGAAGATGTTCTGATCGGTCGGGATGAGGTCGAGCACTTCCTCGTCCGCGGGCTCCGGCTCCGGCGAACGGGACAGGGACTTGATCAGGTCCTGCTCGATGCGCGGCAGCTCGATCGTCTCATCGGCTATCTCCCGCAGGGCGACGACGGGGTTCTTGTCGTTGTCGCGGTCGATGGTCAGTTCCTCACCGCGGCTGATGTTGCGAGCCCGCTGCGCGGCGAGCAAAACGAGCTCGAAGCGGTTGGGGACTCTTTGAACGCAGTCTTCGACAGTGACGCGCGCCATGCGCTCAGACTCCGGGATAGGATGATGGGGAACCGTTCATCTAAGGGAGCGGCGGGGGCTTTGCAAGTCATAACACCGCAATGCAGCGCTGCTATGGGGTTTGGGACTAGCGCGGCGGGGCGGCTGCCAGGCTGTCCAGCGCGGCCGGGACCATCGGCGGGGCGGTGGTATCCACGGGCGGTGGCTGGAGGCCGGCGGTGCTGTCCTGCCAGCCTCCACCTAGGGCGTCGAAGAGCGATACGACATCGTCGGTCAGCATCACATCGGTCTGGACCAGTTGCCGGCGCGATCCGATAAGCGTGCGTTCGGGGTCCAGCACCTGGATGAAATCGGCCAGGCCTTGGGTGTAGCTGTCGCGTGCCAGATACAGCGCCCGTTCCCCCGAGCGGACGGCTTCCGCCAGCTTGTTGCGGCCGGCGCGGTCGGTGCGGTAGGCGACCAGCGCGTCCTCCACCTCCCGCAACGCGTTCAGCACGGCACCGCGGTATGCCAGGGCGGCTTCGGCTTGCTGGGCACGGGCCGGGCGCAGGCTGGCGGTCAGGCGGCCGCCCTGGAAGATCGGCAGCGAGACGCTGGGGCCGAACGAGTGGAAGCTGCTGGCCGGTCAGCATGCTGAGGCGGTTCATCGCCTGCTGCGACTGTTTCTCGTAACCCTCGGCTGCCCGGATGTTCCGTAGCACCAGGGCGGCGACCTGCACCTGCGCCTGGGCGTTGGCCACGGCGGCAGTGGTGGCCTGCAGCTGCGCGGTGGCCTGATCGACGTTGGTCTGGGTCGTCGCCCGGGGATCGACGGTGTGTTGCTGGCGGTAATCCCGTTCGGCCTGGGCCTGGTTGGCCTGCGCCTGCCGGAGGTTCGCCGGAAAGCGGACCCGGGCAATGTCCAGATCGACCTGTGCGCTGGAAAGTTGTGCCCGGGCCAGCGAAAGGTTGGCTTGGGCCTGTTCGCGGGCGGTGGTGTAGTCGCGTGGGTCGATCGTCAGCAGCGAGTCGCCGGTATGGAAAAATATATTGTCATCGATGTTGAGCCGGGCGACATAGCCGGACACCTTGGCGGCATAGGCGATGGCGTTCCCCTCGGTGTAGGCACCGTCAGTGCTTTCCAGGTTGCGGGTGAGCAGCCAGTAAGCCACCCCCGCGATGATCGCGATCACGACGACGATGGCAAGAATGATCAGCGGCCGCGGGTTCTGGAGCTACCGCTGTCGTGACCGGTCGGCTCATCGCGCGGCCGGACGATCGGGTTTTTCACTGCGTTCGGACCTGTGTCGCTCGGTCTGATCCCGCGGTTCATCCTTTGTCTCGCTCAAGCCCAGTCCCCACGCCTGATCTTTAGCAAGCCAGGCAGAGCGACGAGAGTACAGGTTTCATTTCAGAGTGAAGCAGTGGTGCTGCGATCAATGTGATCGATTGGCGCCGGTGATGGATAGCGGTGCATCAATGCCTGCGCCATACTTCCGGCGGCAGCCCAGTCGTAGGTGCGGAAGCTATGCCCGCGGGTCACGAACTGAGCGCCGGCGTAGAACATTTCATATTGCACGTGACGCGAGGCGAATTCGGACCCGACGGCGTCCCAGGCGAGCTTCAGCAGCTTGACGCGGTCCATCCCGCTCATCGCCGGGGAGATCTGGGTGCGCTGGATGATGCGGGCGAGCTCTGGATCGGCGAAGTCCTGCACCGAGGATGGCAGCATGAGCAGAGCGCCGCCCGCCAGTTCCCGGATGGTGTGGATGATCTGTGGATACAGTTCCTGCGCCTGGACTTGCGCGGCGTACAGTAGATGCCGGTCGGGCAAGTAGTAGGGACCGCGCATGCGACCGGCGGCTTCCATGCCGTAGACCATCGATGTGATCATCGCCGCCTGGGATGCGAGCCTGCCGAGGGTTTCCCGGACCGGGGGGAAATTGATCGTTCCGATGGTGTCGGCGACGCCGCGGGCGAGACCGGCGAGGAAGCGCAGTTTCACCGACAGCCTGATTTGGGCCTGGTAGTTCTGGTAGATATGACCGGGCGTGTCGTGGAACTGGGCGCGGCACATGTCGGTGTTCCGATAGACGAACACCCGTTCCCACGGCACCTTCACATCGTCGAAGAAGATCAACGCATCGTTTTCATCGAAGCGCGAGGAAAGCGGGTTGTCGAACTCGCTGACGGCATGCGCCTCGAACGATTTGCGCGACAGCACCCGCAGGCCGGGCGCATTCATCGGCAGCGCGCAGGAGAACGCGAGATTTTCCTCGCCGGGCTTGAGCGGCTGGCCGGATCCGACGAAGATCTCATTCGCCATGATGGCGCTGGTGGCGAACAGCTTGGCGCCGCGGATGGTGATGCCGGCAGCGTCTTCATCGACGATCTTGGCGATCAGGTCCTCCGATCCTTCGCCCTGGTCGCCGAATGCCTTTGAACGGTCGCCCTGAACGTTGTTGATCACATAGGTCAGGAACAGATCGTTGCTGCGTGCATACTCGAAATAGTCTTGCAGTGCGCGCGCCCGCTTTTGGTCGTATGCCTGGAACACCTCGATGCCCATGACCTGGCCGGCCAGCACTGACGCGACATGGTCAGGGGAGCGGCCCATGAAGCCGCAGGTCTGTTCTGCCCACGCAACCAGCGCGTGGCGGCGTTCTTTTAATTCCTCATAACTTCGCGGCAGTTGCCAGCAACGGTTGACCCGCCGGCCGGTGCCGGGGTCGAAGGTCATCGTTTCGACGTTGTCCGGCTGTGCCTGGTAGTCATACAGCCCGGCGGCGGAGGCAACCGCGTTGCGATAGGCCGGATGTGTGGTCACATCCTGAACGCGTTGGCCATCCAGATAGACCGCACGGCCATCTTGCACGGCACGGAGATGGTCAGCACCAGACTTGATGGCGCGAACATCGTCGGTTTCAGCTTCGTGCGTGGACAATTTCAACCACCTCTGTGCGTGCCGCGGTGGTGTAATCACAGCCAACCGCGGGCGGTATTGCAAGCATGGAGTCTCCCTAACGCCCGAATTTGCTGGCGTGACGCTTTTCGCCGGGATTACGCTTTGCGACAGGCCGCTCGGCAGAAGCGGCACGGGAGGACCGACGATGGCAGCGGATATCGAGTACACCGTCATGCGCAAAGTCGCGTGGCGGTTGATCCCTTTCCTGAGCCTTGGCTACCTGATCAACGCGTTGGACCGGTTCAATATCTCGATCGCGGCGCTGACCATGAACAAGGAACTTGGTTTGTCGGCGACGACGTATGGCCTGGCCGCCGGCGCGTTCTTCTGGAGCTACGTGCTGTTCCAATTGCCGGCGAGCGCCATCCTGACCCGCATTGGCGCGCGCCGCTGGCTGGGTGTTACGATGGTGGTGTGGGGGATCTGCTCCGCCGGGACCGCCTTTGTTACCGATGCCACCAGCTTCGTTGCGATGCGCTTCCTGCTGGGCGTAGCGGAATCGGGATTCTTCCCTGGCGTGGCCTGGTTCATGACCCGCTGGTTCCCGTCCCGCCATCGCGGCCGAGCGATGGGGATTTTCTATGCGTTTGGGGCGAGCGCGAGTGTGATCGGCGGGCCGCTGTCGGGCAATTTGCTGCTGCTGCACGGCTGGTACGGCCTGGCCGGCTGGCAATGGGTGTTCCTGGTCGAGGGCATCCCGGCATGTCTGCTGGCCGCGTTGTGCCCGATCCTGATGCGCGACCGGCCGGAGGATGCGGCGTGGCTGGACCGCGGCCAGCAAACCTGGCTGCGTGGCCAACTGGATGCCGAGAGCAAGCAATCATCCAGCCAGACGCTGGGCCTTTTGCAGGCACTCGCGAGTCCGATGATCATGATGCTGATCCTGGGCTATCTGCTGATCGGTTTCGGCGTGTATTCGAAGAACTTCTTTCTGCCGCTGATGATAAAGACGATGGGATACAGCGACCAGACCGTCGGTTATCTGTCGGCGTTGCCCAGCCTGGCCGGGGTCGTCGGCATGATTTTGTTCTCCCGAAGTTCCGACCGAACCGGGGAACGGGTCTGGCATGTCGCCCTGCCCTGCCTGCTGGCCAGTGCCGGACTGCTGGGGGCCGGCCTGACGCTGGCCTTCAATCCGATCGTCGCGATGACCTGCTTCTGCGTGGCCGGATTTGGCATCTCCGGGTCGTTGCCCACGTTCTGGAACCTGCCGACCGCGTGGCTCGGGCCTGCGGCGGCGGCGGGCGGAATCGCGGTGATAAACTCGATCGGCAACATTTCCGGATACGTCGCGCCGCAGATGGTGGGC
>JAQGHW010000582.1 GCA_028291505.1 Rhodopila sp.
CAAGAAATCGCCGAACGCCACGCCATCACCCACGTCGTTCATAACGCGGGCGTAATACGAGCGGCACTGTTGCCGGAAGTAACCGGCGACGACCTCACGGCCCTGACGCAACTGCACCTCAACGCCGCGCTAACCCTGGTGCAAGCCGCGCTGCCATCCATGCGGGCCGCCGGCTTTGGCCGCATCGTGTTGATTTCGTCGCGCGCCGCCCTTGGCCTCGCGACCCGCACCGCATATTCGGCAACGAAAGCCGGCATGATCGGAATGGCGCGCACCTGGGCGCTGGAGCTTGCGTCTGACGGCATCACCGTGAACGTGGTTGCACCTGGTCCGATCCGAGAAACCGAAATGTTCCACGACGTGATTCCCGCTGATAGCCCTAGGGAAGAGGCCCTGGCCGCCGCGATCCCGGTGAAGCGCCTCGGCGCCCCCGATGACGTCGCCCAGGCGGTGATGTTCTTCGCCAGCCCGGCCAGCAGTTTCATTACGGGCCAGACCCTGTTCGTTTGCGGCGGGTCCAGCATAGGATCGCTGGCGATCTAAGATCAGGAGAAACCATGCGTATTTGGTATCAAAGCTTCGTGGATCACGAACATGGTGCGCTGTACTGGGACATGCTGCGTGCGCACCTTGCCCAGATCGTCGATCCAGGCACCGAAATCGTTGTCCATGGCATCACCCCGCACGATTCCTACGCCCACCCGATCGTGGAATTTCGCTGCGCTCGTGAGGTGATCTGCAACGCCGTGCGCGCCGAACGGGAAGGCTACGATGCCTTCATTATCGGCCACTTCCAGGACGCCGGCCTGTATGAGTGCCGATCGGTTGTCGACATCCCCGTCGTCGCCCTCGGTGAAGCGTCAATGCTGCATGCCTGTCAACTCGGGCAACGTGCTGGTATCGTGACGATCAATCCGCGCTATATCTCCTGGTTTCATCACCAAATCCGTAAATATGGACTGGAACACCGGGTTACCGGCGTGCACGCCATGACGTTTGAGCCCGGCGAGATTCTCAGTGCCTATGAAAGTGACGACCTCGCCAGGGATGTGGAACGAAAATACGCGGAACAAGCCAAGCCTCTGGTCGCTCAGGGCGTCGACGTTCTCATCCCGGGTGGCGGCATTCCGATGCTGCTGTTTTCTCGCATCCGCGGCCATGCGGTGGACGGCGCCCCAGTGATCAACGGCATCCCCATCGTGGTCAAGGCCGCCGAAACCGCAGTGAAACTTCGGCGCTTGACGGGATTGGGCGTCAGCCGCACCTCGGACTACGTCAAGGCGCCGCCGCACGTGATCGAGGAATTTCTGACCAACCCGAAAGGTCTCTGACGCATGACCGAAAAACACCCCGCGGTCGGCAAGCGCGGCATGGTTATCACCAACCATCCGTTGGCCTCTGCCGCGGGAGCGGAAATGCTGGCGGCCGGCGGCAATGCGATCGATGCCGCCATCGCCGCATTCTTCACCCTGACGGTGGTGGAACCGATGATGGTCGGCATCCTGGGGGGCGGTATGGCGCATATCCGCCTCGCCGACGGTCGCCACATCATCATCGACAATCAAAGCACCGCGCCAGCCGCGACCGGCCCCACTACCTACCTACCCGATCCCAATGCCACACCCGGAACGATGGACACGATCGGGCGCAAAAATGCGGTCGGGCCCACCGCGGTCGCCGTTCCCGGCAACCTGATAGGTTGGTGCGAGGCGTTGGATCGTTTCGGCACCTTCTCTCGCGCCGACGTCATGGAACCGGCAATCCGCCATGCCAGCCGCGGCTTTCGGGTAACGCCCTATCTGCACGAATGCGTCTCCGATTGCGCTGCCGATATGGCTCGCGATCCGGAAATCGCCAGACTGTATCTACCGGACGGCTCACCGATCCGGCCCGGCACGCGCCTGACCACGAGCGATTATGCGGCAACCCTTCGCGATATCGCCCGAGACGGCCCCGAACACCTGTACACCGGCCCACTCGGTATTCATTACGTCAACCACATGGCGGCGTCCGGCGGCTATATCACTAAAGGCGACCTGACCGGCTACAAAACGATCACCCGCGAACCCGTCCGTGGGACTTATCGCGGCTTCGAGGTCATCGGACCGCCACCACCATCCTCCGGCCCGCTGCATATCATCCAGATGCTCAACATCCTGGAAGGGTTCGACATCGGCGACCTTGGCTTCGGCACTACCGAAACGGTTCACCTGCTGGCTGAGGTCCTCAAAATCGCCTTCGCAGACCGAGCGGCCGCCACCGCCGACCCGGCCTTCGTGCGCGTACCGGTGGAAAAGATCGTTTCCAAATCATACGCCGCCGAACGCCGATCCGGTATCGATCCAAACCACGCTCGTTCATGGTCGGCCGAGGTCGCGCCGGAAACCTCGGCCTACACCACGCACCTGACAATCGCCGATGCCGCCGGCAACATCGTTGCCAGCACGCAAACGATCAACAGCTTGTTCGGCGCCCGCTATATCGTTCCGGGTACCGGCATGATACCGAACAACTACATGCACGTATTCGATCCCCATCCGAATCGAGCCAGCTCGGTTGCGCCGGGCAAACGCGTGACATCTTCCATGTCGCCGGTCATCGTCACGAGCAACGGAAAACCCATCTACGCGCTGGGCCTGCCCGGCGGCCTGCGTATCTTTCCGTCGGTCATGCAGGCGCTGTCCAACCTGATCGACCATGGGATGACGGTGCAGCAAGCCGTCGAAGCCCCCCGCGTCTGGACCCAGGGCCACGCGCTGGAACTGGAAGGCGGCATCAGCCAAGCCGTCTTCGACGCGTTGAGCGCCAAGGGCCACAACGCCGTGCGGGTCGGCAACGTCGCGGGCGGCATGAGCGCGATCCACTTCCACGACGACGGCACAATGGAGGGTGCGTCGTGCTGGCGCGCCGACGGCACGCCCATCGCCCTTGGTGGCGGGCTCGCCCGCGCCGGCGTGCGGTTCCGCCCGGAGGCAGGGTCCTCCCAATCTTCCAACCGGATCTGACCTGCAAGCTGCTCAGTTCGACGCCATGACTTGCACCCGACTTGGGCTATCGCGACCTGCCGATCCGCCAATCGCCTCAACCCGCCCGGTATGGTTCTTGCGTCCCATCCGACGTTCAGAACGGAGTCACAAGTGAAGAGACGAACCCTGCTGCATGCCGGAACCGCTACCCTCGCAGTCGGCCTGGCCAGACCCAGCATCGTCCGAGCCGCCGGTGCGCGCGTGCTGAAATTCATTCCGCAGGCGGATCTGGCGGTGTTGGATCCTGTCTGGACCACCGCCTACGTCACCCGCACCCACGGCATGATGGTGTTCGACACGCTGTATGGTTCCGATGCCAACTTCCAGCCCCAGCCGCAAATGATCGAAGGCGCGCAGACCGGCGCCGACGGCAAGGAATGGAAACTGACCCTGCGCGACGGCCTGAAATTCCACGACGGCACACCGGTGCTGGCGCGCGACTGTGTTGCCTCCATCCAGCGCTGGGGCAAGCGCGATGCCTTCGGGCAGGCGCTGATGGCGGCCACCGATGAACTGTCGGCTCCCGACGACAAGACGATCCAGTTCCGGTTGAAACAACCATTCCCGTTGCTGCCGACGGCGCTGGGTAAGGTAGGCGTCAACATTTGCCCGATGATGCCGGAACGACTGGCCAAGACCGACCCATTCACCCAGGTAACGGAGATGGTCGGCAGCGGCCCATTCCGCTTCAAACCCGATGAGCGGGTGCCAGGCGCCAAGGTTGTGTATGAGCGCAACGAGAACTACGTCCCACGCGCCAGCGGCACAACGGAATGGACCGCGGGGCCAAAGATCGTGAATGTCGATCGCATAGAATGGAACGTCATCCCCGATGCCGCCACGGCCATGGGGGCATTGCAAAACGGAGAGGCGGACTGGTGGGA
>JAQGHW010000594.1 GCA_028291505.1 Rhodopila sp.
CAATCGGCCAGCGTCAATCAGTGCCGCCGCTCGGTGGCGTAGCGCATCGGCGTCGGCCGTGACGTTGATCGTATCCATCGAGGGACTCCTTTTGAGTCGATCTACAAATGTTTAGACGAGAATACCCTGGCCCTGCACCGCCAAGGTGGTGAGGTCTGGCGTGGAGGAGGACGACGAGGATGCAGCAGCGGCGTTGGCGATCAGGTACTGCTGGACAAACGTTTCAACAAATTTGGGGTCTTTGAATTTTGTGATGTCGACCCGCGTGCTGATTGCCGTCTCTTGTGCGGTAAGGGCCTGAAAGGCGATTTGTGCCGGTATGCCGAGCGCGGTGGTGACGACGGTACGCATTGTCGGATTGCCGAGGATCTGATCGACCGAGGTGATCGTCGAGGCCTGAGCCTTGAACGCCAGCGCGTTGGACAGGCCGGGAGTCACCGAATCCTGGCTGGTCTCCCAGATGTTCGTGGTGTAAAGGCTCGCCATCGATGCGATGGCGGCCGGAGTCTGGAACGACGACAACCCGGTGGAGGAGAAATTATAGGCCTTTGCCAGGGTTAGCCAACGCGTATCGGCCAACTGGTTGACCAGGGAAGTGGATTTGCTCTGATCCGACGTCAGCGCCTTGGTGGCAAGCGCGGTGTAGCCGATCTGGTCGCTCATGCCGTTCGCCGTCAGCAGCACATTCATGAACGCTGGATTGGCGAGCAATTGGGTCATGCTCGTGGCGGAGTTCACTGCCTTGGTGAATCCGGCGATGGCGGATTGCACCGTCGACTGCGCAGCGGTGACCTTGACGTCCTGCGTCTGGTTCAGTTCCGCCGACTGCAGCGCCTGCACCGGGTTCGTCGAACCGGTCGAAGACCCGCCGATGCCATAAATCGCATCGAGCAGGGATGATTGGGAACCAGCCGCATCATTGAAGAGCAACGTTAGATAGCTGAGCGACGAGCTCATTGGTCAGGGCTGTCCCGCCAGGCCGGCGGTGATGTTTTCATTGATGGAAATAAGGAAATTAAAATCCGGCGTTTCCAGGTCCATGTCCCGCTGGACCGCCAGCCCAACCGCGAGGATCGAAGCCTTCAAAGGCTCCGGCAAAGCATTGGCCGGGTCGCGCAGCAGGTCGCTGACCATAATCCACAGCCGCCGATTATCTGCCAGGGCTCGAACCTTCTGGATCGCTCCCGCATCCTTCGCATCTTTCAGCGCAGCGGTCGCATGGCGAAACACATCGGCTTCCTGGTCTCGCTGAGATCGGTAGCGCGACGCGGTCTTATAGGCCTGGATGGCGTGTTTCGCGTTCTGCATGACGATCACTGTTCCCTGTTGGAATGGAGACGACGGGCGTTTTCCCAAGCACCGCATCCTCGTGCTGGATGATCCGGCGGACGAGCTTCAGGGCCTGGTAGCAATCGTCTTCCTCGGCCGCGATCAGCGCCTGATCGAGGATCAGGCGTACCAGATCGGAAGTTGTCGCCTGCTGGAAATCGGCGATGAAACGCCGCGCGGACTCAAGTCCCCCCTCGCGTTCCGATTCGTTGCCGATGTAGGCGGACTGAAGTGCGAAGTAGATGCGCCGGGCAGGGCTGTCCACCTGATCGGGCGGCATGATCTGCTTGCCGAACAGGAAGCGCGCCTTGGCTGTGAGTTCGATACGGGATCGGGTGCGGAACCGAATCGGTGCCCCGTTCACGATCATTACTTCGCCTTGGCGCAGCTCCAGAACGAGATTAGACATTTTATCCCTTCCGCGGAGCGAATGTATAGCAGCCGGCACGCTGGATGGACCTGATTTGAGATTCATCCAGCTACCGAAAGACGTGTTACTTGAACAGGCTGAGCAGGGTCTGCGGTGCCTGGTTCGCCATCGACAACGCCTGGGTGCCGAGCTGCTGGCGGATCTGCAACGCGGTAAGCTGGGCCGACTCTTTCGCGAGATCCGCGTCGATCAACGATCCAAGTCCACTGTTGAGGGAGTTGATCTTGTTGTTGTTGTAGGTCGTCTGATTATTAACGAAATTGATCGAGCTGCCGATCGCGTTCAGGGCAGTGCCAACCGATTGTTGCTGGGTCAGGAACGTGCCGCCGGCCGTAATCAGCGCCGCGATCGACGCCGCCCCTGTCGTAGATGCCATCAGGGTGCTGGTAATGGAGATCGCGCTATACAACGCGGATCCGCTGAATGTCGCGACGCCGTATGACGCGGCATTTTCGTTGCGGACCACCGCAACCCGACCGAAGCTGCCGGAACTACCCGTTATGTCGCCGATCAGCGTTTTCCCGTTGTAGGAGGCGTCCTGGATGGCGGACTGTACGGCTTTCAGCTGCGTTCCATAGGTTTGCGCATAATCCGCACGCTGGGCCCCCTGCACGCTGCTGTCCCCCAGCTTGATCAGCGTGTCGCGCATGCTGCTCATCATGTTGGAGACGGAGTTCAGGCCGGTCTGGGTGGTGCTCATCAGGCCCGTGGCGTTACCAAGCTGCTGATTGGCGCTGGTCAACGCGCCGACCGTCGAGCGAATGCCCTGGGCGATCGCATAGGCGGCGCCGTCGTCGGTCGAATCGGCAACGCGATAACCGGTCGATATCTGCTTCTGCGTGGCAGAAAGTTCACTCGCGGTTGATTCCAAGGACTGGAGCGCAACCATCGCGCCCATGTTGGTGTTCACGGAGTTCAGGGACATGGTGTATTACCCTTTGGGTCGGGATGTATATGCCCGCTTTTTGTGGGCTCGACGGAGAGATTGACGTATGAAGGTTAACAGTAGATGAACAAAGACAAAAATATTCGGCTGAACAGCAGAAAAATATCTCAGGCCGAAGCAGGAAGGAAAGTTACCAGCGAAAGACTGTTCGCCCCGGTGATCAGGCGATACGACGCTTGAAGTTGGGTCTGCATGCCAGTCAGCTTGGACAATGCGGCCGCCATGTCGACGTCCTGCACCGACGACAACTGCCCGGACAGCGCCGTCGCGGTATTGGACAGTTGCGTCTTCATCGTGGTCAGGCTGGCCTGGGTGTTGCCGAGCACACCGACGTCGTTTGCCATCGCGCTTACGGCGCCGTTCAGGCTGGTGCTGGTATCTTGCACCAGCGCAGCGAAACCAGGATCGCTGACCTGTGCCTCGGTCAACGATCCCAGCGTCGCCAGGCTTCGCATCAGGTCACGCATGTAGGACCCGGTGGTGGACGTCCCGGAGGACGTCGAAACCGAATTCCCGCTGGCCAGCAAACCGGTCTGCACCGTGCCGCCCTGACCGGTCTGGACTACAACCGCGCTGATGCCGGAGACTGGTTGGGACAGGTAGGCGGAGAATGGCGAAGTGCCGGCGGTGTTGGAACTGGCAAGCGCGAGCGTCGTCGCCGCGGTCGCGGCTGCGCCATTCGCCGACAGCCCGGCAACCGCCGCGTTGATCTGGGTGTAGAAGCCCGAGGACAGGATGTTGGTGCCAGCAGGAACCGGCGGGTTGGCGGTGTCCTGCCCGCCGAACACGTAGTTGCCGCCGTCCTGGGTATTCAACAGGTCCGCGACCTGCTGCAGCGCGGCGTTGGCCTGCGCAGCGACGCTGCTGACCTCGGATGAATTGAGGCCGTTCAGATTGGGAATGTCGGCGACGAAAGTGGACGCGATCTGCTGGATCTGGGTCATCACGGTCTGGGTGAGCTGCATGCTGCCGGTCGCCTGGCTGATGTTGTTCTGATACGTCTGCAGCGCGGTGAGCTGGGGGCTCAGGTTCAGCGCGACACTGGCGTCGCTGCCCAGGCCGGCAAAGGTCTGCGACACCAGGCCCGTGCTGACCTGTTCAGTCAGCGTATCGAGCTGCTGGTGTACGTTCGAACTGTTGGCGATCAGCGTGGGCAGGATGCCGAACCCGCTGCCGATGGTTGAACTCATTGGACGACCTGCAGCAGTTGCGTGAACATCGCCTGGACCGCGGATATCACACGGGCATTCGCGCCATAGGCGTTTTGCAGGGTAAGCATCTTCGACATCTCGGTGTCCATGTTGACACCGCTGACCGATGTGACCCTGGCGTTCAGGCTGGTTTGCAGCGCTTGCTCGGTTGCCAGGTTGCTGGTCGTCGTGGCGCTCTGTTGGGCCTGCGACGAGACCAGGCTGCTCGCGTAACTCGACAGCGTATCGCCGGTCGCATTGAAGGGCACGGCCAGGCTGCCGGTGGCGCCCAGACCGCCCGTGTTCATTGCGGTCTGATTGACGCCGCTAGAAGCCTGGGTGCCGAACGTGTAGGTGACGACATTCGAGATCAGCGCGGTAAAGCCGGCCGGGCCACCTGATGGATTGGGGGTGAATCCGGTGGCGGCGGAGGCGGCGCTTGTGCCGTCGCGGACCAGGGACGGATTGGCGGTGACGGCCGAACTGACCTGGATGGTCCCGGCGTATCCGACATAATTCGCCTGGGCCGGAGTTCCCCCTGCCGCGGGCACGCTACCCGTCGGATCCGTGAACAGAGTAAGCCCCTGGGCGGCGAACCGACTGGACAGGCCTTGGGAGAATTCATCCAGCGCCGACTGGTCGGTCGGCAGGGTGGTGTCGCGCAGGGTGATGTCGGCGCCGATCTGGCCGCCGGTCATCTGGCTCGTCACGTCGACTCCGCCCAGGGTGATGCCTTGTATGCCACCATTGGGATAAAACGATCCTGCTGCGGTGGATCCGTTGGGTATCGAGAACGGGCTCGCGCCGTTGCTTGTCGGCAAGCTCAGCCCGTTGGCGGTGAACAGCAGCAGATCGCCGCTCGGTTGCTCGATCGTCTTGACGTTGAGCAGTTGCGACAGCGTCTGGACCGCCGCATTCCGCTGGTTTTCCAGATCGGCTGTGCCCTTGTCGGTCGGCTTCAGGGCGACGATCTGGTTGCTGAGTTGGCCGATCGTCGCCAGCGTCGAATTCAGCGTGGTGACGGCCGACCCCAGGTCGTTCTGCGCGGCCTGACGCTGCGCTGAATAGGTCGCGCTGAGCGTGTTGATCCCCTGCGCGAGCGATGTCGCCGATGCCACCACCGCGGATTGCTGCGGCTGGCCGCTCGGGTTGGTCAACAGGGTGGAAAAACTGTTCTGCAGATTGCCCAGAAGGCTGCCGATATCGCTGCCCGACCCCGGCGTACCCAGCACGCTGTCGATCGCCTGCAACGAGCTCTGGGTGGTCTGCAGGCCGGTCACCGTGGCGTTCTGCTGCATCACCGAACTCTGCAGCGCCTGATTGATCTGCAGTGTCGCCGGACCGGTGTGGACACCGAGCCCGACACCGTCGGCGGTCAACGACTGCTGGCTGCTGACCTCGACGGAATAGCCCGGCGTGGCGGCGTTCGCGACGTTCTGGGACAGCAGCGCGAACTGTGCGTTGATACTCGCCAGTCCACCGCTGGCGATCGAAAGGGAGGAATCAAGGCTCATTGGTCAGGACGTCAGGCAATCATCTGAAGGGTGGCCTGCAGCATCTGGTTGGCGGTGGTGACCACTTTGGCGTTTGACGAATAGGACTGCTGCGCAACGATCAAGCTGGTGAATTCCGTCGCGATGTTGACGTTGGAACCTTCGACCGATCCGGTCACCAAATTTCCGGCACCGTTGGTGCTTGCGGCCTCGGCCAGTGGGGAGCCGCTGGACGGGGTAGCGGTGAAGGACTGCCCGTTCTGGCTTTGCAGCGAATTAGGGGCATTGAAGGTCACCAGCGGGATCTGCGCGATCGTCTTGGTCTGGCCGTTGTTGTAGTTGACGACAACGTTGCCGTTGGCCTGGGTTGTCACGCCGGAGAAACTGCCCGGGGGGACGCCATCCTGGGTCAGCCCAAGCAGGCTGTAAGCATTGCCGGCAAACTGCGTCACGCCGCTGGTGCCGCCGTAGGCGCCGAGATTAAGCTGGATCGTCTGGTTGCCCGAACCGAAATTCGTGGTGAAACTTACCGTTGCCGGCTGTAGGGTCGGGGTCGTACCCGCTGCTGCCTGGGTGTAGCTGCTGGCTGCCACGGAGGGATTGCCAGGATTGTTGGCGTCCGGCACGACCAAACCGATGGTGCCTTCCGGGGGCGCAATCACCGCTGCTCCCGCGGCGCCAAGGTCGGTTCCGCTCGCCGCGCCAAACGTCACATCCGCCGACCCGGCGTTGGCCGAGGCCCCTGTCCCGACGGTGGGCGACGCAGCCGCGTCGGGAACCTGGATTTGAACGGACCATTGGTTGGGTATGGCGACCCCGCTGCTGTTCAACGTCTGCACCCAGTTCAGTGTGACGGCATGCGCCGTTCCGAGGGCATCATAGACGGTGATCTGCGACGACAACGGTGATGCGGTCGTCGCCGTGCCGGTCGTCGGGGTCGCCGGCAAGTTGGCCGCGAGCGTGACGCTCGAGGTCGGGACGGGGTTGAAGGTCTGTTGGCTGACCTGGATCGGCACCAGGGCATTCTGGTCGGCGACCTTGGTCGTGGGATTGATCGTCCAGCCATTCAGGTATTGCCCGGCGCTGTTCACCAGGAAGCCGGAGGCGTTCATCGAGAAATCGCCGGTCCGAGTATAGAATTGCTGAGGATTATACGTCGTCTGGCCATTGAGCGTACCGGTTGGCTGGGAAACCGCGAAGAAGCCCTGGCCGGCGATGGCCATGCCCAACGGGTTGTCCGTCTGGGTGATGGCGCCCTGAACGTTGTTGATATAATTAGGATGCGCGACGACCGCGCCGGGTTCATTGGTGAGCGATGTGCTGGTGGTCAGGTAGTCGACGAAGCTGGTGTCGACGCGTTTGAATCCCACCGTCTGGCTGTTGGCGACGTCCTCGCTGATATTGCCGAACGCGGCGGACTGGGCGGTAAGGCCACTGACGGCAGTATTGATCGCACCGAATAGGGACATGTTTCAAAGGCTCCAAGCTTGTCGCACATTTGAACAGCAGGAACCATGCCAAGACGAAATGGCGGATTTCGCTGGCGTTCCGCGTCGATCCGCCGGGCAGAATTTGCCGGCCGACAGGATTGGCTCGGTCGTTTTTGCCCAGTTTCCAATTGTACACGGCCATTCGGCGCGGGTTTTCGCTTGGCCCGGACATTGCGTAGCCGAGTGTCGCGGGAAAATCCCCGTGGCAGGAGACCCAACATTGCCAGCCGCCCTCGCGATCGCACCATTGCTTGGCGCCATCACCGTCAACGCGCCATCCGCACCGGTTGCGAGCGCGACCGGGGATGCGTTTGGACAGGTGTTGCGCTCTGTGCGGGATGCGGCCTCCGGTCCGGTCCGCGCAGCGGCGCCAGCCAACGATACGCAAGGCCAGCCGGCGCCGGGATTGACTGACTTGAAGGCGGCAATCATCGGGGCTGCCTCGGATCAGGTTGCACCGGCCGCGGCGATCGTAACGGGCAATTCAGCGGCCTCGCGCACGACTGGTCTGGCAGAAAAGCCCGTGCGAGCCGGGAAAGATGACAGCCGCGCCGCCGTCGCACCGGTCGTGGCTGCCGTCGCCGCGCCGCCAACCTATGTCGCGGCGGGCGACAATTTCATCACCCCTCCGCCGTCCACGGTAACCGTGGCCGCGCAGCCCACCTACGTTGGGGGGGACGGCAATCCCGCCGCCCCATCACAGGCCACCGCCGCTTCGGGCGCGCGTCCGGCCTATGTTGGAGAGAACGCTAACCAAGCCGGTCTGGCGCATGTCACGGCCGCTGGAGCGCCGCCCGCTTTTGTTGTGGCAGACAGTCACGCCGCACCGCCACAGGGCATGTCCGCCGGCGTGGCCGAACCTGCTTCCCTCCGCGGGAACGATCATGTCGCCCTGCCACACACCACGGCCGGTACGACGGCGCAACCGGCTTTCGTCGGCAGCCACGACAATGGTGTGGTGGCACCGGCCGCCGCGAGCATGGCGGCGAAACCCGGTCCCCTTGGTGAGGGTCACAATCAAGCGGCCGCGCCTCAAGCCACCGCGGGTACGGCTGCGAAGCCCGCTGCTTTAGGGGGCGATAGCCTCATCTTGGCACAGGCTCTGGCGAGTGCAGTTGTGCCACCGGCCCCGGCGAACGCGGTTGTGCCACCGGCCCCGGCAAGTGCGGCTGTCCCACAGGCCCTGGCGAGTACGGCTGTGCCGCAGATCCTGGCGAGTGCGCCTGTGCCACCGGTCCCGGCGGGTTTAGCCACGAAGCCCACTCCCCTCGGCGGAGGCGACACCCACGCGGCCGTGCCACAGCCCTTGGCGGGTACAGCCGTGCAGCCTGCTGCCCTTGGCGGAGGGGACCATCGCTCGGTCGTGCCGCAGGCCCCGGGGAGCGTTGCCGTGAAGCCCGCTTTGTTCGCCGGCGACAGCAACGCCGCCACTTTGCCGCGGACCGCGGTTCCGATTGCTCCGGCGTCCGCGCCCGATGCTACGCCAGCACGGAGCGTCGCGATCGCCCCCGCGGCCGCTCAGGACGTTGGCGCGCCTTCGGTCGCGGCGCCCCTCGCCGCGGTGTTGCCCGCTGCCTCGGTGCCGCCCGCTGCCTCGGTGCCGTCCGTCGCCCCGGAGTCGCCTCTCGTAGGCCCCGTCCTGGCTGCTGCGTCCGTCCAAGCCGCCACACCAGCCGAGAGCCTGCCTGCGAGAGCCAGTCCGCCCCAAGGCGCTGTGATCGCCAAGGCTGGCTCCCGTCTCGCCGCCGTGCCGACGTCGCAGGCCTCGCCGACCCGAGAAATCGTCCACCCGGTTGGCGCCGCTACCCAAGTGGCGGTCGGCTCGCCCGGTGGCCTCCCGGCGACCCAGCCTGTCCAGGCGGCGGCGCCGGATATTTTGTCATCGCGCATGCCGACCAGCGTGGCAGGGCGAGATGCGATCAGCCCGGATCGAGAGTCCGGTTCGCCGACAGCTCGCCAGATCCCGGCGGCCGGCCTGCAAGCGACGCCATCGACCGCTAGCTCGGGTACGCCGTCGCAACCCGCACCTGCCTCGATTTCCGGTGCGCGCGGTCATGAGGAAAACCTGGCACCGCCGAACATGACGCCCCCGACCACACCAGCGGCTATCGACGGCCCGGCGCCGCCGACAACCGCCGCCCAGGCTGCCGGCCCGGTTCAGGCCCCGGCGTCCGACCACAAACCAACCCTTCGTGCGGCCGCGGCCAATGGCGATCCGGCACAGCCCGCCGCCTTGTCCGGCGCATTGCCGCAGCAAGCGGTGCCTTCTGTCACACCGACCGGGGAACCAGCCGCGACTTCGGCCGCCGCCACGTCCTTGACCCACGCGACCGGCCCTGCCTCACCGGCTGAACAGATCGCGCCGACATTGCTCACGCTGGCAAAAGCCACGGACGGCAGCCAGCAGATGACCGTTCGGCTGCAGCCGGGCGAACTTGGCATGGTGCAGGTCAAGATCGCGCGGGAAAGATCGGGCGCCACACAGATCGAGATCACCGCCGAAAATCCCACGACCTTGTTGGCGTTGCAGCGGGATCAGCCACAACTGCATCGGACGCTGGATGAGGCCGGGATTCCAGCGACCGGACGAACCGTCACCTACCATGTCGCGGAGGCCGCGCAAGCTGCGGCCAACAGTAACGGTTCGGCAACCTCGGGCGGTCATACAAGCAGTCAACACAGTTCGGCCAGCCGAACGAATGCCGGCTCGACCGACGCTGACGGGTCCGCCGGTGGCGGCAAGGGCAGCTACCCGGCCAGGGAACGCAACACCTATTCCACCGGCAGGCGGTCAAATTCGACGCCTGCGACCACTGACGCGAATGTCGCGCCGGCCGGGAAATCTTATCGTGTCGGTTTAGATATAACAGCTTGATCGCAAAAAGGGATCTTACTCCATGAGTGGAAGTATTCTGTCAACGACACCCGTGAGCACAACCGCCGCGGCGAGCGCGATTTCCCAGAGCGGCACAAGCGCACTGAGCGGCCTGAGCAACAATTTCTCGGACTTTCTGACCTTGTTGATGACGCAGTTGCAGAACCAGGATCCGTCATCGCCGATGGATTCGAACACCTTCACCACCGAGCTGGTGCAGTTCTCCTCGGTCGAGCAGCAGATCAACACCAATAGCGACCTGACGCAGCTCATCCAGCTTACGCAGGCGAGTCAGATCATTCAATCGGCGTCGATGATCGGCAAACCGGTGACGGTGACCAGCAGCCAGCTTTCGTTGCAGAACAGCACGGCCGCGATCAATTTCAGCACGACGGCGGCGGAACCGGTTGGAATCGCGGTCTACAACAGCACCGGGTCTCAGGTGCAGACTGCGACGCTGGACAGCAACGCCGGCGCCAATACCTGGAAATGGGACGGGAAGAACGCCAGCGGCGCCACGATGCCGGACGGCCCGTACACCGTTACGGTTACCGCGATCGGCACCTCGGGTTCGGCAGCGAATGTTCCCTTTACCGTAACCGGAACGACGACATCGGTGATCAACAACGCCGGCACGGTGCAGATCCAGTTGGGCGGGCTGACATTGCCGTTCAGCGCGGTCGATTCCGTCGGGAGCTGAGTTTTCTCACCGCCCCCGCACCAATGACAACGGCGACGCCGGCGCCGAGGCCTTAATTCGCGGCACTCACCTCCAGCCACGTGCTCTGGTAGGTCGCGCCGGCGCCCATGTCGGTATATCCGTCGCCGCACAGCATGTTCACGGTTCCCGCCTCGGCTTCCTCGTCGGGGCGCTGGCCGGGAACCAGCACGACGCCCGGCTGAACTTCATCGAGCACCCGCAGCCGCAGCGAAACCTGGCCCCGGTCATTCCCCAGTCGAACGAACTGGCCGTCGGTCAGGCCCCGAGACGCCGCGTCGGCGGGGTGCAGCACGGCCCACGGCACGCCTTCCCGTTCGCGCAGGAACGCGACACCGGAAAATGCTGTGTGGCTCTGGAAATACCCCGGCGTGGTCAGCAGGCGTAGCGGATAGGCGGCTGCCCCCAGCGGCTCCGGTTGCCAGTCGGGCAGTGGCGCCGCGCCCTGATCCGCCAGCGCCTGCGAATAGAACTCCAGCTTGCCCGAGGGCGTCAGGAAGCGCTGTCCGGTCTTGGTGGCGATCGACACCGCCCGGCCGTCCAGCAGGGTGTTCGGATCCACCGCGATCCCGCCGCCGCGGAACAGTTCTTTCAGCAGCTCCGGCGGGCTCATGCCGAACACCGCATCGGTCAGCCCCATCCGATTCGCGAGGGTCTGCGTCAGCCGCAGGTTCGACCACGCCTCACCGACCGGTGCCACTACGCGCTGTCCATACTGCATGTAATACGTGCCGTAGCTGCGGTAGAAATCCTCGGTTTCCAGGTAGGTCGTCGCCGGCAGCACGATGTCGGCGTGGCGCGCCGTTGCGGTCATGAACGGATCATGCACCACGGTGAACAGGTCCTCACGCGACAGTCCGGCTCGGATTTTCGCGGTGTCGGGGTTGGTGACGGCCGGATTGTTGGCAGCAATGAACAGCGCCCGGATCGGTGGATCGGTCGCCTCCAGCAGAGCCTCACCCAGCTTCAGGTGGTTGATGGTGCGCGCCGTGGCGGGGCCTGACGGCTTGCGCACGGCGTTGTAGTTCAAGTCGAACGACGCCGCGGTGGCCAGCATCGCCCCGCCGCCGTAACGTCCGTACGCTCCGGTGACGCCCGGCAACAGTGCCACGGTCCGCAGGTTCTGCCCGCCGTGGGTAAAGCGGCTCATGCCGAAGCCGATGCGGATGAACGGCGTGCGGGCGGCACCATACATCGCCGCCAGGTGCTCGATGTCGGTCGCGGACAGCCCGGTGATCTCGGCGACGCGGTCAGGCGTGAACCGCGGCAGGACGTCCCGCTTCACCTGCTCGAAACCGAGCGTGTGTTCGGCGAGATACGCACGGTCGGCAAGGTTGTCACGGACCAGGATGTGCATCACCCCCAGCGCCAGAGCCGAGTCGGTGCCGATACGGATCGGCAGGTACCAGTCGGCTGCCTGTGCCGCGCGGGTGCGGCGCGGATCGATCACCACAAGCTGGACGCCGTGTTTGCGGACCTGCTCGATCTTCGCCCACAGGTGGACGTTGGTGGCGTGCAGATCGGATCCCCAGCCGATGATCAGGTCGGATTCCGTCACCGATTCCGGGTCGGCGCCGCCGGTCGGCCCAACCGTCGCATCCCATGCCGCCTCGGCGCACGAATCGCAGACCGTGCCGCCCAGCAGCCGGCTGGTTCCCAGCGCGTGAAACAGTCCGTTGGTCAGCCCACGATTCATCAAGCCCTGATGCGCACTGTAGGCGTAGCCAAGGATCGCGAGCGGCCCGCACGAGGCTATCAAGGCCTGCCACCGCTCGACGATCTCGTCCAGCGCCTGGTCCCAGGTGATCGCCGCGAACTGACCGCTGCCCTTCGGTCCGGTGCGCCGCAGCGGGGTGGTCAGCCGCTCCGGCGAGTACACCAGCTCCATGTCGCGGTTCACCTTGCCGCACGCAAACCCGGCGGTAAACGGCTGATCCGGGTCGCCCTGAATCTTCACGATGCGGCCACTCTCGACGTGTGCGAGCAACGAACACATGTCGGGGCAATCATGCGCGCAGACGGTTCGGATGACGGACAAAAGGGGTCTCCACTGATGGTTGCGGCCTGGGCGCGATCATGATCAGGCGCGCCTGCGTTCGACACGCCTGCGTGAGTTTAGCGCGCATCGGCGCTGATGGGGAAAGGACCGTTTGCGTTGTCATGCAATGGACCGTTCTATTCAAACAAATCGCGGCTCTATAAGCAGGCCGCATAGCAGTGGATGGTGGAGCGGTGTCTCTCGACGAACTCGCCTATTTCTTGAATTCCGACAGCGCGCCTCAGGGGTGCATGGACCTTTCTGAGCTGGACGGATTCCTCGCCGGCCTCGTCGCCGGGCCAGAGGTCGTGCCACGCGACGAATGGCTGGCCGAAGTCTGGGACAACGATGAACCGGATTACGCCGACGAAGCGGAACGGGAATCCGTCGAGCAGGCGATTTTCGACCGCTACGCCGCCATCGAAACCGGCCTCGACGCCACGCCGCTCGGTTATGCCGCGATCCTGTGGCAGGACGAATCCGGCACCACCGTGGCGGAGGACTGGGCGGCGGGATTCATGCAGGCGGTGACCCTGCGGGCGAAAGCCTGGCAGCCGGCGCTGGCGGATGAGGACGCCTCCATGCTGCTGATCCCGATCGCCTCCCTGGCTGGCATGACGCTGCCTGAGTCTGAACGCGGCGGCCAGGCGATGACGGACGACGCGCTGGAGGGGCTGATGCAGGATGCCGAACACGTACTGCCGGTGTGCGTGCTGGGCCTGCGCCGGTTTTGGGCGGAACGGGCGTCCGAAAGCCGGATGGTTCGCCACTGATCGATTGTTGATGAATGTCATGGAAACCCGGAGGCCCTAGAGCCGCTACGGCTGCATGCCAAATCCCCGTTCCACGCGACGTCTGATCTGGATCGGAGTCCCGCTCGCGTTGGTCGTGCTGGTGGTGGTGTTCTGGAGCTGGGATTGGTTGATCCCGATCGTTGATGCCCGTGCATCGGCCGCGATCGGCCGGAAGGTGACGATCGCACATCTGCATGTGCGCCTCGGACGCATCGTGGAGGTGACAGCCGATGACGTGGTGGTCGCCAACCCGCCTGATTGGTCGGGTGGCGATCCGCCGCTGGCGGCCATCCGGACGTTGACGATTCAGGCGGACGCCTGGGGATACATTCAGGGCCACGGTCTGGTGCTGCCGGTGATCGGGATCGAAGGCCCCAAGGTCCTGGTCGCCGAGACAGCGGATGGAACGGCCAATTTCCGGCTTTCCATCGGCGGCGGGGGCGGCAACAGTTCAACGAAGATCGGCGATGTCCGGATCGTCGACGGCGACGCTCATATCCTCATTCCCAAGCTGAAAGCCGATTTCAACGCTCGGATCGAGACCCAGGGTGAAGCTGATGCCGCGAAGATCGTGGTTGACGCCAAGGGCACCTACGCGGCTCAGCCCGTCACCGGACGACTGGTTGGCGGTGCGCTGCTTTCCCTGCGGGATGCCCAGCATCCATGGCCGGTGGATCTGAATCTGGCGAACGGGCCCACACATGTGGCGTTGAACGGCACGATCCAGGATCCACTCGCGTTCCGTGGGGCGGATGTGCGGTTGCGGTTCAGCGGCCCGGATATGGCGATGCTCGAACCCTTGGTCGGATTCCCGATCCCGAAGACGCCGGCATATCAGGTCGCGGGAAAACTGGATCTGCAGGGGTTCAGCAAAATCCGGTTTGAAGACTTCCAGGGCCGCCTGGGAAACTCGGATATCGCCGGCACCATCGAGGAGCAACCTGAGGCGACCGCCGATACAAAAGGCAAGCCGAAGCCGGCGGTGATGATGGATCTGCGGTCGAATCGGGTCGATCTTACCGACCTGAGCGGGTTCATTGGCGGGACACCGAACCGCAGCAACACCGCCAACCCGACCGGGCAGGAGAGACAGGCGGCGGCGAAGGCCAATGCAAGCCCGAAGTTGCTGCCGGATACGCCGATCAGCGTGCCGCGGCTGGATTGGGCGGACATCCATCTGCACTACCACGGCGCGCATATCGAAGGACGCGACATGCCGCTGGATGATCTGACGGTCGCGCTGGATGTCGTGGACGGGCGGATCTCCCTGCACCCGATCAGTTTCGGAATCGGCAAGGGGCGGCTGCTGGGCAACATCGAGCTAGCGCCGACCACCGGCAAGAATGTTCATGCCCGGCTGGATTTGCGGATGCAGAACCTGGACGTCGCGCGGATGATGGCGGCGACCCATACATTTGATGGGGCCGGGTCGGTCAGCGGTGTCGGGGCAATCGATGCCACGGGCGACTCTCTGGCCTCGCTGATGGCGAACGGCAATGGCGAGGTGAAGATGGCAATGGCCGGCGGCGACCTGTCGGCGGTGCTGGTCGATCTGACCGGGCTGCATTTCGGCAACGCGCTGCTGTCCGCGCTGGGCGTCCCGAACAAGACGCAGGTGCAATGTTTCGTCGGCGATCTGGCGATGCAGCACGGCGTGCTCGACTTCAAGGCGATGACGCTGGACACCGGAGAGGCGATCACCAATGTCGGCGGCAACGTCGATCTCGGGAAAGAAACGATCGACCTCGCGCTGAAGACGGACGCCAGGCACTTCACCGTCGGATCCTTGCCAACCCGGATCAATATCGGCGGCACCTTCAAGAACCCCTCGATCCGCCCCGGGGCGGAGGCCGCCGCCCGGGTAGGTGCGGCGGCTGGACTGGCCGCCTTGTTCGCACCGCTGGCGATCCTGCCGACCATCCAGTTCGGCACATCGGACGCCGATGATGCCCGCTGCGGGGACTTGCTGCGCCAGGCGCGCGCGAGCGCCGGGGGAAAGGCTTTGCCGGCGCCGCAGGAGGCTGCCTCGCCGACGCGTTGAGTTGCATGATTTGGATTGGCGTGGCTTGCTATCGTCCGTTCGATAAGGAGGGACGTCATGGCATTCTACGAACTGCGCCAATATAAAGTGCTGCCCGACAAGCTGCAGAGCTGGGTGAAGATGATGGAGGAGGAGATCATTCCGTTCCAGGTCTCCAAGGGCATGGTGATCACCGGCAGCTTCCACGGCGAAACCGACCCATCGGTCTATATCTGGCTGCGCCGGTTCGAGAACGAAGAGCAACGAGTGGCGCTCTACGCGGCGGTCTATGAATCGGATTATTGGAAAAACCAGATCGCGCCGCGCGTGCCCGAACACTTGGATCGGTCGGCGATCGTGGTGACGCGGATGGTGCCGACGTCGAAGTCGGTGGCTCAGTAGCCTGGACGGCGGGCGGCATCGATGTTGCCGTCCCGCTTCCAGCGAACTTGCGTGAGGCATTGGATAAACCCGGCGGCTCCGGCTGACGTCGGTGGAAACGCTTGATCCGTGACCCGCCGCCTGCGAAAAGGCGAGCGAAACCTGAGGAACCGCCGTGCAGCCGCCCAAGCCACTCATCGCAAAGACATCCAGCTCCAAACCCTCCACCGCGAAGCCGCCCACTTCCAAGCAGCCCGTCGTGGCCGCGAAGCCGCCCGCCGCGAAACCGCTCACCGCGAAGGCGCTGACCGAAGGCCAGCGGGCCTACGAAGCCAAGCGGGCCGCCAAGGCTGGCATGACCCTCGACAAGTGGCTCAACAGCAAGCAGCGGCAGCAGGAAGCCGAGGCCAAGGCAAAGCTGAAAGCCGTCGAGGCCGCAAAACCACCCAAACCCCCGGGCCTGATCGGCCGCCTGCTGGAGCGTGCCCAGCGCCCGTTTGGATCCTAGTACCCGATCGCAGAGAAGCGTGAGACGCGAAGCGTCCGCGATTCGCCGCGTGAATCGGCTACTTCAAGCATATCACGACGTATCGCCCTTCTCTGATGGGCGATACTAGCCTCGCCGCCCACGCCGACTGGAGCATCGATCCGCGCAAGCGGTGGATCACCGTCGCGAGGCGCACCACCACCGGCTGGACCCTGAACGCGCCTCGGCCGGTCGGGGATGTATCGACGCTTCTGACGCGCCTGGTTCAGGAAGCCGAAGGCGGTCCGGTAGCCCTGGGCGCCGACCTGCCGATCGGCCTGCCCCGCGCCTATGCCGCCCGGCGGCCGGAGGCGGATTTCCCCACCTTCCTGCGCAACATCGCCGGACTCCCCGACTTCTTCACCGTCTGCGCCACACTGGACGATATCCGCCCGGATCGCCCTTTCTATCCTATACGCGGCATCGCCGGGATGACCCGCCTTTCCCATGCCCTCGCACTCGGCCTGCCCGACACCTCCGCCTTGTCCCGCGATTGCGACCGAGCCACGACGGAACGCCCGGCGGGAGCGCCGTTGTTCTGGACGCTCGGGGCTAACCAGTCCGGCAAGGCCGCCATCGCCGCCTGGCAGCATCTGATCCTGCCGGCACTGCCAGACCTAAGGCTATGGCCGTTCGACGGGCCGTTCCGCTCCCTCTTGTCCCCCGGTTCGGTCGCGTTGGCCGAAACCTACCCGGCCGAGGCCCTCCGTCATCTCGGCATCAAGCTGCGCGGCAGCAAGCGACGACACGCCGATCGTTGCGCCACCGCGGGGGTGCTGATCACGGCCATGGACCAGCAATCGGCCACACCGGACGACGCCATGCGCCACGCGGTCCTCGACGGATTCGGTGCGGACGCATGCGGCGAGGACCGTTTCGACAGCGTCCTGGGTGTGCTGTGCGTGCTCAACGTGCTGGCTGGCAACCGCCCGGACATCGCGCCCGACGATCCGTGGATCAATCGCTGGGAGGGCTGGGTGCTCGGGCAGACCGCGCTGCCGGTGGGGAGCCCTCGCCTACCTACGGCCAGCGCACCTCCGGCGGCAGGCTCATCAGGATAGCCTCCACGTTGCCGCCGGTTTTCAGGCCGAACAGCGTCCCCCGGTCGTGGATCAGGTTGAACTCCACGTAACGCCCGCGACGGACAAGCTGATGCTCCCTTTCGGCAGCGCTCCACACCTGGTTCATGCGGCGGCGGATAATCCGGGTATAGACGTCCAGGAATGCCTCGCCCACATCGCGCGCGAAGGCGAAATCAGCCTCCGCGTTCCCGGTGGCATGTTGGTCAAAGAAAATCCCGCCCGCCCCGCGCGGTTCCTGGCGGTGCGGCAGGTAGAAGTACCGATCGCACCACGCCTTGAACGTCTCGTAGTACGCCGGGTCGTGCCGGTCGCAAGCCGCGCGGAACGCAGCATGGAAATCCGCCGCATCTTCCTTCGCCTGCTCGGTGTCCAGCCGCATCGGCGTCAGGTCGCCGCCACCGCCGAACCAGCCTTTCGTCGTCACCAGCATGCGCGTGTTAAAGTGTGCGGCCGGTACCAGCGGGCTTTGCATGTGAGCCACCAGGCTGATGCCGCTGGCCCAGAACCGAGGATCCTCGGCCGCCCCGGGAATCTGCCCGCGGAAATCCGGACTGAACTCGCCCCAGACGGTGGAGACGTTGACGCCCACCTTCTCGAACACCCGCCCCTTCATGACACTCATCACTCCGCCGCCGCCTTCCTGGCCATCATCGGTGGGCCGGCTCCACGCCGACCGTTCGAACCGCCCGGCCGGCCGGGCGCCTGCCCAGGCGTCCTCGATGGCCTCGAATTCGGTGCAGATGCGGTCCCGCAAGCGCTCGAACCAAGCCTTGGCGGCCGGTTCGAGTGCTTCATGGGCCACGGGGTGTGGATTTTCAGTCATCGGGGGCTTGTTCCTGCGCGACAGTCGGGATAACCCCCTGTTGCTAGCTTGTCGCGAGAGGCGAGGCCAGCCTCCAGACAACTGTTTGGAGGCTCCGCCAAACGCCGCTTCCGGGCCGAACCCGGCGGGTGACAAGACGGTATTCCGGGCCGCTCGAGGGGGTGGCCCGCGGTCAGACGCGCCCGCGTCCTGGCTGAAACGGTAACTCGAGGGAAAGAATGGCTGATCCGTCCGCCGCTGCCGCAACCCATCACGGCCCCATTCATGACTCCACGGGCGTGCCCAGGCGCGATTTGCTGCAACTCATCACCGCGGCCGGCGCGGCGATCGGGGCCGGCGCCATCGCCTGGCCGCTTATCGACTCCATGAACCCATCCAAGGATGTGCTGGCGCTGTCGTCGGTCGAAGTTGACCTGACCCCGATCGTCGAAGGCCAGGGCATCGTGGTATCCTGGCAAGGCAAGCCGATCTTCGTCCGCCACCGCACCGCGGTCGAGATCAAGGAAGCGCAGGACGTCAAGCTCAACGAGCTGATCGAGCCACAGCCTGACACGGCACGGGTCAAGCCCGGCCACGACCAGTGGATCATCCTGATCGGCATCTGCACCCACCTCGGCTGCATCCCGTTGGGCAACAAACCGTCCGATCCGCGAGGCGACTGGGGTGGCTGGTTCTGCCCGTGCCATGGCAGCCAGTACGACACCTCGGGCCGCGTGCGCCACGGCCCCGCGCCGGCGAACCTGCCGCTGCCCCCGTACGCATTCGAGTCCGACACCAAGATCAAGGTCGGCTGATCCGTTCGGACCTCCGACCCGCGCCCCCTCTGAACGCGACTGGGAATCAACCATGGCCGGCCTGACAAAGAGCGAATTCGCCAATCCGGTGATCAACTGGATCGACACCCGTCTGCCCATCTTCACGATGATGCAGAAAGAGTACGCAGTATTTCCGACGCCGAAGAATTTCAACTACTTCTGGAATTTCGGCGCGCTGGCGACGGTCAACCTGGCGATCATGATCATCACAGGCATCTTCCTGGCGATGAACTACCAGCCGAACGCGGACCTCGCATTCAGCTCCGTGCAGCACATCATGCGCGACGTGAACTACGGCTGGTTGCTCCGCTATGTTCACCAGAACGGCGCGTCGATGTTCTTCATCGTCACATACATTCATATTTTCCGTGGCCTGTATTACGGCTCCTACAAAACCCCGCGGGAGCTGTTGTGGATGCTCGGCGTGGTCATTCTTCTGCTGATGATGGCGACCGCGTTCATGGGCTACGTGCTGCCGTGGGGCCAGATGTCCTACTGGGGCGCCACGGTGATCACCAACCTGTTCTCGGCCTTCCCGATCGTCGGGCCGAAGATCGTCACCCTGCTGTGGGGCGGCTTCAGCGTCGATAACCCGACTCTGAACCGGTTCTTCGCGCTGCACTACCTGCTGCCGTTCGTGCTGGTGGGGGTGATCTTCCTGCATATCGCCGCGCTGCACGTCACCGGGTCGAACAACCCGTTGGGCATCGACGTGAAGTCGCCGCAGGACACGTTGCCGTTCCATCCATACTACACCGCCAAGGACAGCATAGGCGTCTGCGTGTTCCTCATCGTGTTCTCGGTGCTGGTGTTCTTCGCGCCGAACTACCTGGGTGACGCGAACAACTTCATCCCCGCCAACCCGCTGCAAACGCCCGCCGACATCGTGCCGGAGTGGTACTTCCTGCCGTACTACGCCATCCTGCGTTCGGTGCCGAACAAGCTGCTGGGCGTGTGTATGATGTTCGGCTCGTTGCTGGTGATGTTCGTGCTGCCCTGGCTCGACACCTCCCCCGTGCGTAGCGCGCGGTTCCGGCCGATCTACCGGCAGCTGATCTGGGTCTGGGTGGTCGCGGTTATCGTCCTGGGCATTTGCGGTGCGCACAAGCCGGAAGGCATCTGGGTCGTCCTTAGCCGGATCTGCACCCTGTATTACTTCCTGCACTACCTGGTCATCCTGCCGGTCCTGGGCAAGCTGGAGCGCCCGTTGCCGCTGCCCGAGAGCATCAGCCGGCCAGTCCTCGGCGCACGAGGTGGCGGACCGCTGCCCGGTGGCGCGCCAGCCAAGCCGATGGAGAAAGCATGATGCGCCCCCAACGTTCAATCATGGCGCGTTCGGTTCCGATGCGTTCAGCAATCGTGCGTTCCCTGCTCGCGTGCGTCCTCGTCACCGGCCTGTTTGCCGCGACCGCCGTGGCGCAGGAGGGCGAGATGCCGAATGAACGATGGAGTTTCGAGCATGCCTTCGGGACCTTCGACCTCGCGGCCGCCCAGCGCGGGTTCCAGGTCTATTCGAACGTCTGCTCCAACTGCCACTCCATGAAGTATCTGCATTACCGTGATCTTTCGGGCATCGGCCTTGATGAGGACCAGATCAAGGCGATCGCCGCGAACGTAACGGTACCGTCGGGAACCGACGACCAGGGCAACCCGAAGGAGGGACCGGCGACACCAGCCAGCGAATTCAAGTCGCCGTTCCCGAACGACAAGGCCGCGCGTGCCGCCAACAACGGCGCCCTGCCGCCGGACCTGTCGTTGATCGTCAATGCCCGTGAGGGCGGTCCCAACTATATCTACGGCATCCTCACCGGCTTCGGTCAGCCACCCGCCGGGTTCAAGATGCAGGACGGGATGAACTACAACAGGATGTTCCCGGGCCATCAGATCGCCATGCCGCCGCCGCTGCAGGACGGCACCGTCGAGTACACCGACGGAACCCCCAACAACCTCAACCAGGAAGCCCATGACGTCGTCACCTTCCTGGCCTGGGCCGCGAACCCGGAACTGGTGGAACGCAAGCAGATCGGCGTGCGCGTCGTCCTGTTCCTGATGTTCATGACCGGTCTTACCTATGCGGTGAAGCGAAAGGTCTGGTCCGACGTCGATCACTGATCCCCCCGGCCAGCCAGTTGCCCCGATCCAGCCGGTGATCGGCATCATCGGTGGGTCCGGCCTGTATGATATCGATGGGCTGGAGGACAAGGCATGGCGACGGGTTGAAACGCCATGGGGCGACCCGTCGGATGAACTTCTGTTCGGCCGGCTGGCCGGCGTCCAGTGCGTCTTCCTGCCACGGCATGGGCGGGGCCACCCGACCTCACCAACGCACCTCAACTACCGAGCGAACATCGACGCGCTGAAGCGCTCCGGCGTGACCGACGTGCTGTCGCTGTCCGCGGTGGGAAGCCTGAAGGCGGAACTGCCGCCCGGCCACTTCGTCGTGGTCGACCAGTTCATCGATCGCAGCTTCGCGCGGGAGAAGAGCTTTTTTGGTGCGGGTATCGTCGCCCATGTCTCGATGGCGCATCCAGTTTGCCGCCGCCTCGGCGACGCGCTGCACCGGACGGCATCCGCGCTGTCGCTTCCGGTCACCAACAGTGGCACGTACCTGGTGATGGAAGGACCGCAGTTCTCTACCAAGGCGGAGAGCGAGCTCTACCGGTCCTGGGGCTGCAGCGTCATCGGCATGACCAACATGCCGGAGGCGAAACTGGCTCGTGAGGCCGAACTTTGCTATGCGACCATGGCGATGGTGACGGACTTCGACTGCTGGCATCCGGACCATGACCACGTCACGGTTGAGGCGGTGATTCGCATTCTGCTGAGCAATGCCGATAAGGCGCGTGATCTGGTCCGAACCATCGTGCCGGATGTCGGGCAGCAACGCGGGCTTTGTCCGTGCGGCTGTGACCGCGCACTGGACAATGCCGTGATCACTGCGCCGGACCGGCGCGACAAGACGCTGGCCGGTAAGCTGGGTGCGGTTGCCGGCCGGGTCTTGTAGCT
>JAQGHW010000641.1 GCA_028291505.1 Rhodopila sp.
CCTTGAGGCGTGCGGGAACTTGGGTCGTGCTGGGAACCGGGTCATGTTGGCCCGGGGGGAGGTGTGTCTAGTACCCGATCGCAGAGAAGCGTGAGTCGCACTACGACCACGATTCGCCGCGTGAATCGGCTACTTCAAGCAAATCGCGACGTATCGCCCTTCTCTGATGGGCGATACTAGCGCTGTCGTCGGGGATAGGCCAGCAGGGGTCCGGCCACGTCCCGCCGCGGAGCGAGATCCGCCGCCATGTTAGCCAACAGGCTTGCTGTCTTCCGCCTCCAGTCACTATGCTCCTTATGGTGTATACGCCGCGCGACACCATACCGCTGCGGCCGTTCGGTTCGCTGTTGGTGTAGCCGAACCGCGCTACCGCGCTTGCATAGGAAAGGACGGAATTTGACCCGGTTATGCGGCATCATGCTCAGCCGTAACGACGATCGGCCAGGAAACAGCTGGCTGACTGGGTCGGAGCACGCTGATGACATTTGAACACGTCCTTGACCTGCTGCGCTCCTACCGCACCAAGGAGGGTGAGCAGGTTCTGTTCCTCCTGGCGCAAGATACCATGGAGAGCATCTACAATTGCGTCCTCAACAGTGGTGCCAGGGCGTGTCTTGAACTCGGCACCGGACTCGGAGGTACCACCTGTGTGATCGCCGCCGCGCTGGACGAGTTGGGGGGCGGCCGCGTAACGACAGTCGATATGCTGGTGCGCGAGCCCATCGGGGTGGACGTGCTTGCGCAACACACCGGCCTGACGCAGTACATCGAGGTGATTTCCGACCCGGTCGGCTATAACTGGCACTTAGGCGAAATGATCAACCGGCAGACCGGCAAAGGCACATGCGCGCCCTGCCTGGATTTTTGTTTTTTGGACGGCGCGCATGAATGGGGACCCGACGCACTTGCCACCTTCCTGGTCGCCAAGCTCCTGCGCCCGGGTTCATGGCTGGTGCTTGATGATCTGGATTTCAAGCTGCGTGGATGCCAGCCCGGGTGGAAGACCGTGTTCGCGGATCGAACCGACAGGGAACTCGACGCCTTCCAGGTCGACCGGGTATTCAATCTGGTATTGCGGCAGCACCCTGATTTCGGCGAGTTCACCGTAAGCGACGGCGGACGTACCGGGTGGGCACGAAAGAAATCGCCCGATCCCGCACCCTGGTACCCTTCCGGCCTCGTTCTGGATCCGATCACTTTGGATTGGCGGGAGCCATTCGCGGCGAGCGATGTCGTCGAGCAGTCGCAATGCTCCGACGGATTGACCGTTACCAAACAGGACACCGCGGTTTCGCTTCGCGCAACCCGCAATGATCCGAATTTCATCGTGCCCGATAGCGTTTGCAAGGACCGGCCGATCGACGTTCTGTCGCTGCGCCTTCGCCTGGTAGCGCCCACCACGGAGACATTGCAGGTCTTCTGGATCGATGGGCTTGGACACCCATTCAATGAAAAGCAGAGCATCCGAGCGAAAATCGCAGCCTCGGATGATTGGCATGATCTCATGATCCGCATCAACGGTTCGGATAAGCCACGACCGGTCCATGCGATCCGACTGGATTTGACTGATGGGCCAAGCTCCTTGCTGTTGGAAAGCATGTCGATTGGCGGCTGGCACCGGACATCGGCATCTGGCCGGTCCTGTCGCTGGCGATGAACCGGCGCAGGCAGGAGTAGGTTCAGAAGGCGTGGATTAGGGATCTGAACGACCAACGCCGGTGGGAGACGTGGCGCCTCATTCGCCCGCCCCTGTCCCCAACCGTCCGCTGCCGCCCGCCGTCAAATATGCGAACCGTCCCCCGACAATCGTCGCCACCGCCCGAGACGTCGCTGGATCAACAACCACCAGATCGGCCCGTTTCCCTTCCTCGATAACCCCTCGATCCGCCAGTCCCCCCGCCCGCGCCGGGTTCGCCGAAATCAACGCCCACGCGCGCGCCAAATCCAACACCCCGCGTTCCGCCAGGATAAGCGCCGCCCGCATCATCGCCGGATAGTAATAATCGGACGTCAGCACAGTACAGATACCCGCTTCGGCCAGCCGCGCCGCCGAGGCCCAGCCCAGATGCGACCCGCCGCGCACCACGTTCGGACAGCCCATCGCAACGAAATCGCCAGCCTCCACAGCGGCCCGTCCAACCTCTTCCGCCATCGGAAACTCACAGATCCTGGCTCCATGCGCACGAAATCCGTCCCGCACCGCTATACTGTCATCGTCATGACTGGCCATCGGCAAACCCGCCGCACGAGCCACCGCCGCCACACGATCCAGCGCCGCTGGAACCGCACCGGCACGCGCCGCCACATCATCCGCCATCGCCCGAAACGCCTCCATCTTCATCCCCGCTCGGCCGCTATACTTGGCACCCTCCACCGGATCCTTCAGTTTCTTTAGAATAGATGGCGTGTGATCGTTGAATGCGAGTAAATGCACGCGCCCAGCCTCGATGTCAGCGATCGCCGTCTCCAGCGCATCCAGGTTGTAAGCCTCCCACCGCAAATGCACGCGCATGTCGCAGGTCCACGAACCGGCATCCAGCGCCGCCAGCAAGGCACGCCACGAAGTCAGGCTGCGCAATCCCGGCTCCCACGACAAGGTAACGCCATGAAAAGCTGTCGTAATGCCGTTGGCCAGCAACTGGGACTCAGTATCCCGCAACGCCAGATCCATCGGGAAATCAACCCCGGGCCTGGGCTGAATCTGCCGCTCGAACGCATCGCCGTGCAGATCGACAATCCCTGGCAGCACCAGCAGGCCGGACGCGTCGAACGACAAACCACCGCCCCCGCCGCCGACCCGGTCGATCAGACCATCCCGCACCACCAGATCCGCCTGCACCGCCCCATCGCCGGCCAGCAACACCGTCCCGCCTGTGATCCTCAAGTCATGCATCTGTAACAACCTTCATGGTTCAAAAACGATTTGCACCCGCGGCGTGGGATAGCACCCTGTCGCGAATTCGACGATCGCGCCAGCACGATCCACGTTGACATTCTCGGTGATCAGCACAGGCCGGTTGCGCGCCATCCGCAACAGTTCCGCCTCGGTCTGGGTCGGCAGCCGCGCCGTCACGCGGGTCTGCTGCCGCAGGTAGTCATCCACACCGACCGCACGCAGCGCCTCGGTAATTCGTGGAGCCGCTTGCAGCGCCTGCAACATCCCTTTCAGCCTGATCGCCGGGAAGTAATGCCGGGTCAGGCTGACCGGCCGGTCGTCCGCAAAACCCAGACGCTCCAGAAGTACCACCCGGCTGCCACTGCGCACCCCCAGCCCGGCCGCGACACGCTGATCGGCGGATATTTCCCGAAGCTGCCGGATAATGCCCGAAGGCTCCTTGTTATGCTTGCGGATCCATTCCGAGAACCGGGTCCGTGCCTCGACATTATAGTCCAGCACGTCTTCGGCAACGAATGAGCCGCGTCCTTGCTCGACCCGCACCAACCCATCCCGGGACAGTTCCTCCAGCGCCCGCCGCACCGTATGCCGGTTGACACCAAACTGTGCCGAAAGCTCTGCCTCGGTCGGCAGCCGGGAGCCTGGTTTCAGCCCGCCGGATGCGATATCGCCCTGCAACTTGCCAACAATCTGCCGCCACAATGCAATCCCATCCTGCCGGTTGACCGGATAGGTCAGCTGATCATCCATGTCAGCAGGCAGGTTCATCGATCTTTCATCCAATCCCGGGCCGTTCGGAAGCACTTCGTGGTTGACTATAGCGGGAACGGCGCCTAGCTGTCTAGACATCTAAACAATATCGGACAGCCATGAACGATAGCGCCTCCCTCGATCACCCCTTCCCCGCCCGCCGTCGCTGGATGGCCCTGCTCGCTCGGACCAAGGCCAACCATATCGCCGCGTTGCTGGGCAACTGCGGCGCGCTTCCCACCCACTCGACCCTGCGCGGGCCGGAATCTGGTCTGGTCATGGTCCGCGGCCGGGCCGGGGGCGGTGGTTCGGCATTCAACCTGGGCGAAATGACGGTAACACGTTGCACCGTGCGGACCGACAACGGCTTCGTCGGCCACGCCTATGTGGCCGGCAGGGAAGAACGCCGCGCCGAACTCGCGGCGCTGGTGGATGCGCTGATGCAGGATCAAGACCGGTCAGCCAATATAGAAACGAACGTGATCGCCCCACTGGAACAGCAACAGGCGGAACACCGGGCGGGACGAGCATCGAAGGCCGCCGCGACCCGGGTGCAGTTCTTCGCCATGCAAACGATGCGCGCATGAGCAACGAACTTTCCCCCGGCTTCGCCAACCCAGTTGCCGACGCCCAATCGTGCTTCCGCGCGGTGCTGGACGCGATGGCACGCCCCGGGCGGGTCCACGCAATCAGCGGCGTCTCCGCCCCGCCCCCCTTATGCGACGCCGCCGCCGCTGTACTGTTGTCGCTGATCGATCAGGAAACGCCGCTGTGGCTGGACCCGGCGGTTGCGCAGGCGCACGGCTGGATCGCCTTCCATACCGGTGCTCTCGTTGTTGAACCCACCGAAGCAATGTTCGCGATGGCCCTCGCCCTGCCCGACCTCGCGGCGTTCCCGGACGGATCCGATGAGATGCCGGAGACGTCGGCCACCATCATCCTGCAAGTGGCATCGTTACGCTCCGGCCGGCACTTCGCGCTGGAAGGTCCCGGTTTGCGCGAACCAAGAATCTTGCCGATCGACGGCCTGCCAGCCGATTTTCCCGCCATATGGCAACGAAACCACGGCCTTTTCCCCCGCGGCATCGACCTGATCCTGTGTGCCGGCAATGAACTGACCGCACTGCCCCGCAGCGTCACCATTCGGGAGGCCTGAGCATGGCCTACGTAGCCGTCAAAGGTGGTGAGCAGGCGATCGACAACGCCCACGCCTGGCTTGCCGAGGAACGTCGCGGCGACCCCGCCACCCCTGCCCTGTCGATCGCCCAGATCGAGGAACAACTCGGACGCTCCGTCGACCGCGTCATGGCCGAGGGCTCCCTATATGACCGCGAACTCGCAGCCCTCGCAATCAAGCAGGCACAGGGCGACCTGATCGAGGCCGCATTCCTGCTCCGTGCCTACCGCACCACGCTACCCCGGTTCGCACATTCAAACCCTGTCGAAACCGCAACGATGCGGATCGAGCGCCGGGTCTCAGCCGTCTTCAAGGACTTGCCCGGCGGCCAGGTGCTTGGCCCCACGTATGACTACACGCACCGCTTGCTAGACTTCGCGCTGATGGACGACGAATCTTCCGCTGTCCGGCCTGTGCAACCCGGGAGTCTGGAAACGATGCCGCGCGTCCCGGACATCCTAGGCCATGAAGGATTGCTGGAACCGGACGATCGTTCCGACCAGGAACCAGGTGACCTGACGCGGCAGCCGCTAACGTTCCCCGCCGAACGCGATGTCCGGCTACAAGCGCTGGCACGCGGCGACGAAGGGTTCCTGTTGGGACTTGGGTATTCCACCCAGCGCGGCTATGGCGGCTCGCATCCTTTCGCCGGCGAAATCCGCATGGGAGAGATCTCGGTTGAAATCGAACCGGCCGAGCTTGGTTTCGCCATCGATATCGGCGATCTGGTGCTGACCGAATGCCAGATGGTCAACCAGTTCAAGGGCTCGAAAACAGTGCCCCCGCAGTTCACTCGCGGCTACGGCTTGGTATTCGGCTTCGGCGAACGCAAGGCAATGGCGATGGCACTGGTGGATCGCGCCATGCGGGCTGAAGAGTTAGGTGAAGATGTGACCGCCCCGGCACAGAATGTCGAATTCGTGCTGTACCACTCAGACAATATCGAGGCGACCGGCTTCGTGGAACACCTGAAGCTACCGCACTACGTCGACTTTCAGAGTGAGCTCCAGAACGTGCGGCGCATGCGGGAGAACGCCGAATGAAAGGCTACAACTTCGCCTATCTGGATGATCAAACGAAACGGATGATCCGGCGCGGGCTGTTGAAAGCCGTTGCGATCCCGGGTCATCAGGTGCCGTTCGGCTCGCGGGAGATGCCGCTGCCGTATGGTTGGGGCACCGGCGGCATTCAGGTCACAGCTTCGATCCTGGGCGCCGGCGACGTGCTGAAGGTCATCGACCAGGGCGCCGACGACACCACCAACGCCGTATCGATCCGGCGCTTCTTCGCCCGCACTGCCGGGGTCGCGACGACCACCGCGACAGCCGAGGCAACCGTGATCCAGACCCGGCACCGCATCCCCGAGAAACAACTCCGCGAAGACCAGATCATCGTCTATCAGGTGCCGCAGCCCGAACCGCTGTCCCGCCTGGAACCAAGTCGGATCGAAACGAAACGAATGCACGGATTGGCGGACTATGGCCTGATGCATGTGAAGCTGTACGAAGACATCTCCCGCTTCGGCCAGGTATCGATCAGCTACGATTACCCGGTGATGGTGAACGAACGCTACCTGATGTCGCCAAGCCCGATCCCCGCGTTCGACAATCCGAAGATGGACATGATGCCGGCACTGCAACTGTTTGGCGCCGGTCGCGAAAAGCGCATCTACGCGATCCCGCCCTGGACCCGGGTGAAATCGTTGGATTTCGACGATCATCCGTTCCGCACCATCAACGCGCCGCACCCCTGTGGCCTGTGCGGTGCAACCGACTCCTACCTGGACGAAGTCGTCACCGACAATCACGGCGGCCGTCTCTTCGTCTGCTCCGATACCGATCATTGCTCGGAACGACGTGCCGCCGGTCACGTTGGGACCGACGGCTTCCAGGAGGCCGCGGAATGACTGAACCAACCCTTCTGTCCGGTCGCGGCCTGGGCCTGAGCTTCGGCGGCATCACCGCACTGGCCGACGTCGACGTCGACCTGTGGCCCGGCGAGATGTTGGCGATCGTCGGCGAATCCGGATCCGGCAAGACCACCCTGCTGAACGTGTTATCCGGCCGCCTGACACCGGACACGGGCGTGGTCTGGTATCGCGATCCGAACGGCCAATTGCACGACGTGCACGCCATGCCCGCACCGGCGCTGCGGACCTTGCACCGCTCCGACTGGGGATTCGTGCATCAGGACCCGCGCCAGAACCTGCGCATGACCGTCAGCGCCGGCGGCAATGTCGGCGAACGCCTCATGGCGCAGGGTGCAAGACACTACGGCGATATCCGCGCCGCCGCGCTGGACTGGCTCGCACAGGTGGAGATAGACGCCGACCGCATCGACGACCTGCCGCGCACATTCTCCGGCGGCATGTTGCAACGGCTGCAGATCGCCCGCACCCTGGTGACGCACCCGCGACTGGTGTTCATGGACGAACCGACCGGCGGCCTTGACGTTTCTGTCCAGGCACGACTTCTCGACCTGATCCGCTCTCTGGTAACCCGGCTCCAAATTGCCGTCGTGCTGGTCACCCACGACATCGCCGTCGCTCGGTTGCTGGCCCATCGGATCGCCGTCATGCAGCGCGGCCGGATCGTCGAGACCGGCCTGACCGACCAGGTCCTGGACGACCCGCGCCATCCCTACACGCAGTTGCTCGTCAGCTCGGTGCTCAACGCATGACCGTAATGTTACGTACCCGAGCATTGTCAAAAAGCTTCACGCTACACCTGCGTGGCGGCCTGCTGATGCCCGTCCTGGCCGACATCGATCTGGAGGTCCACGCCGGCGAATGCGTCGTCCTCTCCGGCCCTTCCGGCGCCGGCAAATCCACATTGATACGCAGCCTCTACGGCAACTACCGTGCCGAGGGCGGCAGCATACTGGTCCGCCACGACGCCACGATGGTCGATATCGCTGCCGCCGATCCGCGAACCATCCTGGCGGTGCGGCACAAAACCCTTGGTTACGTCAGCCAGTTCCTGCGCGTCGTGCCCCGAGTGTCAGCGCTGGACGTCGTCGCCGAAGTCCTGCTGACCCGCAACATCGACCTGGACACCGCGCGCGACAAGGCGCGATCGTTACTGCTGCAACTGAACATACCGTCCCGCCTGCACCCGATCCCCCCCGCCACGTTCTCCGGCGGCGAGCAGCAGCGCGTGAACCTCGCGCGAGGCTTCATCGCCGGCCATCCGATCCTGTTGCTGGATGAACCGACCGCGTCGCTGGATGCGGAGAATCGGGCGGTTGTGATACGGATGGTCCAGCAAGCAAAAGCCAGCGGCACCGCGATCGTCGCGATCTGCCACGACGCCGATGTCCGCGACGCCATTGCCGACCGCCTATTCACGATGTCTCCCTACCAGGATGCCGCATGAACCCCGAGACGATCCTCACCAACGCAATTCTGGTCCTGCCGGATGAAACGGTGTTCGGCACGATCGTGCTGCATGGCCAGGTGATTGCCGATATCCAGGCCGGCCAGTCGCAGGCCGCCCGAGCGATCGATTGCGGTGGGGACACGATTATTCCGGGCGTCGTGGATTTGCACACCGACAATCTGGAACGTCAGGTGCAGCCCCGCAGCCTCGCCCGTTGGCCCTCCCGTTCGGCGATGGTAGCGCACGACGCACAATGTGCCGCCGCCGGCGTAACCACGGTGCTGGACGCGCTGTGCCTGGGCGATCTCGGCTTCGACAAGGAGCGTATCAAGACGTTCCAGGACGGTGTCGTCGACCTGGATGCGCTGACCGATGCCGGGTTGTTGAAATCCGACCACTTTCTGCACCTGCGCTGCGAAGTTCCCGCGGCAGACATGCTGGAACTGTTCGATCCAGTTGCCGATCATCCTCTTGTGCGCATGATCAGCCTGATGGACCACAGCCCCGGCGTCGGCCAGTACGCCAATATGGATTTCTACCGCAAGCTGCGCCGCCAGGGCGGCCTGGACGAGGCCACGGTCGAACGCCGCATCGCCGAAATCCAGGACCAGCGCGCGCGCCTGCGCGATCCGAACCGAAAGGCCCTGCTCGATCGAATTCGCGGCACCTCCATCGCCCTCGCCAGCCACGACGATCGAACCGAGGAAGAAATTAACGAAAATGCCGCCGACGGCATCGGCATCAGCGAATTTCCCGTGACCATGGAAGCAGCCACAGCGGCGAAACGGGCCGGCATGCAGGTGATTGCCGGCGCACCCAACATCGTCCGAGGCGGCTCGCACTCCGGCAACGTAAACGCGGTCGACCTACTCCGAGCGGGTGCGGTTGACGCGTTCGCGTCCGACTACGTTCCACCTAGCCTGGTCGAAGCCGCCTTCCAGTGCGCCCGCGAAGAAGGCATCAGCTTGCCTGCCGCCGTCGCAATGATCTCCGATCATCCAGCACAAATGTCGGGTCTGCCCGACCGCGGCCGACTGGAAACCGGTCTCCGAGCCGATCTGGTCCGCGTGCGGCTGCACGGCACGCTGCCGATCGTGCGACAGGTCTGGCGCGCCGGGGAAAGGGTGATCTGATGGCCGCGCCTGCAAGGGTGGCGATCTATTACGCCCCCCTGCCCGACGATCCGCTGACGCAACTGAGTTCCGCCTGGCTGGGACGCGATCCGATCACCAACGCTCCGGTCCCGCAACCAGAATGGGATAGCATCGCGGAAATCACCGCCGAACCCCGCGACTACGGATTCCACGCGACCCTGAAGCCGCCGATGCGCCTCATCCACCCCGCCGCCTGGACCGATTTCCGCCACGCGGTGCACAAGGTCGCCGCCGCTATCGCACCGTTCGAACGTCCGCCTTTCGCAGTGGCCGATCTGCGCGGCGTCCTCGCGCTAAGAGAGACAAACCCCTGCCCCCCTCTGCAAGCGCTGGCCGACGCGTGTGTCGAACAGCTCGATTCGTTTCGGGCACCACCATCACAGGACGAACTGGTGCGACGACGGAAGGCAAACCTGTCCGCCGAACAGGATGCGATGCTGGTCCGCTGGGGATATCCTTACATGTTCAGCACCTGGTTCTTCCACATGACACTGACACGGCGCCTGTCGGACGCGGAAAAAGCCGTGATCCTGCCAGCGGCGGAGACCTGGTTCGCCCCCGCATTGACCAACCCGCGCCGGGTGCAGGACATCTGTATATTCACCCAGCCAACGGCAGGTGCCCCGTTCAACCTGGCGGAACGGATAAAGCTGCTCGGTTAAGCGCTGCAACGAAACGATCGGCAGCCTCCGCCGGCGTCCTGTCGTTCATGATGGTATCAACCGAAACGTCATCGGGAATCGCAACGTCCCGAGCAAGTCGTTTCGCGACATCATCCGCCGTTTCCCGTCCCCGCTCGGTCAGCCGCCGAACCAGGATCTCAGGCGGGGCCGTCACCTCGATCACCCGAACCGGAAACCTCACCGCCGCCTCCGCAATGATCCCGCGCGAAACGTTCGCCACCACCACGATGCCCCGCGCGACGTCGTCAACCACGTCCAGGGGAATGCCGTATCGCAGCCCATGCGCCTGCCAGCACAACGCGAACGCGCGCCCGGCGAACGCATCTTCCGTAACCGCCTCGTGGTCCTCGCCACCCGCGTCAGCCGGACGCGTGACGACCCGCCGCACGAACCGGAACCTCGGATCGCCGGTCAGTGCCTGACGAGCCATACCGAGAACCGTATCCTTGCCAGCGCCACTCGGCCCAACCACCAGAACAAGCATCGCCCCACCCCATTGACCGGCCGCAACCTGACGCTAGCTTGGCCGCGGATCAACCCGTCAGGAGCCGCCATGGACACGATCCGGTTACTGCGACAACCCGGCCCGACCCACCCCAGCCGGATCGACAGCTTCCGAGGCGATCTGAGCACACTTCACTTCGACCTACACCCCGGCCGGACCCTGAACCAGGCGATCACCGCCCCGATGGTCGACGCCGGCTTCCAAAGCGGCACGGTCACGTTCAAAGGCACCGCCCTCAACCCGTTTCGCTACGTGATGCCCGGCCCGGCCGACAATGCCTCCCATGTCGCCTACTTCACCGCCCCACGCGCACCACCCGGCACCACACGGATCGAGCAAGCCAACGCAACGTTCGGGTGGGCCGACGGCAAACCCTATATCCACTGCCACGCCACCTGGATTGAACCCGACGGCACTCGGCGCGGCGGCCATATCCTTCCACATGAGACCATAGTCGCCGAACCGGGGGAAGCAACAGGCTGGGCCTTCCACACCATCCGCATCGATACGCAGCCCGACCCAGAAACGAACTTCACCCTCTTCCAGCCCTCCGGAACAAACATCGGCCGAGACCTCCTCGCTCGGATCAAGCCAAACGAAGATATCATCGAAGCACTTGAAACCATCGCCCGCACCCACGGCATCAGCAACGCCGTAGTCCGGGGCAGCCTCGGAAGCCTGATCGGTGCCCGCTTCGTGGACGGCCGGCAGGTGCACGATCACGCAACAGAAGTGCTGGTGCGCGAAGGCCACATTCGCAACGGCAAAG
>JAQGHW010000663.1 GCA_028291505.1 Rhodopila sp.
GGTCGGACCTGGCAATCCTGCGCACGACACCGGCGCTGCTCGGACTCTACTCGCTGGTGACCGTCTGGGCGCACGGATTGATGCAAAAACCCAGCACTGTTGTGCGTCCCCACCCCGCCGCTTGGTACCACAAACACCAGCCGACGTTCAGCGACGCGATCGCCGCCGTCCGCCGCATCTTGTGGTCGCCTCCGAGTTTTTCCATGTCCCGGTCGGCGAGACCGATAGGTGAGTCCGCTATTCCGTACAGCGTCTGCGGTCTCAACCCCATCTGAAAGCCGTAGCCGATGCCATTTGCATATACGAAGCTCAGCCGCTCGTAAGCGAGCTTCTCGACGGCCGAGTGATTCGCCGGCGCCGGTGCGACGGAAAAAACCAGCTTGTCGATGTCGAGTGGAATCACGTTCGCCATGTTGGTGTGGATGCCCATCAATTCCGGCGGCGCCTGCACGCCCATAAGCTCGGTGATGACGGCGCCCCAGTCGCCACCCTGCGCGACGAATTTCGTGTATCCGAGGCGCTTCATCAGCACGGTCCAGGCACGCGCAATGTGGGCGGGATCCCACCCCGTCGTGATCGGCCTTGCGGAAAAACCGTAGCCGGGCATCGACGGAATCACCACATCGAACGCATCGGATGTATTTCCGCCATGTTCGGTGGGATTGGTCAGCGGGTCGATGATCTTCATCTGTTCGGTGATCGAACCCGGCCATCCGTGCGTGACGATCAGCGGCAGCGCATTCTCGTGCTTCGAGCGGACGTGAATGAGGTGAATGTCCAGCCCGTCGATCTCAGTGATGAACTGTGGCAGCGCGTTCAGTTTTGCCTCGATTTTGCGCCAGTCGTATTCTTCCGCCCAATAGCTCGCCAGCGCCTGGATGGTCGCGAGCTGTACTCCCTGGGTCGGATCTGTGACCGTCTCTCGTTCAGGCCACTTGGTCGCGTTGATGCGCCTGCGCAATTCGGTGAGTGCGGTTTCCGGAACATTCACATGAAACGGTCGAGTGGCCGTCTTCTCGGTAGTCCGTCCGGTGCTTTGAGTGGCGGTGGTTGGTGTCACTGCGTCTTTCCCCCTTGAAATTGATTCCCGGAACGTTCACATGGAACGGCCGTAAGGCCGTTTGTCGGGTGTGACCTACGGGCCGGAGCGAGGCGGTACGTTCGCGAAGAGGTCGCCGAGCCCTTCAGCCATCGTCGGATGGGCAAGGATTGCGTCCCGCAGCTTCGGATAGGGCAGGTCTGCCACCATCGCCGTTTGCACGACGGCCATGACTTCGCCGGCCTCGGCACCGATCATCGTAAAGCCGAGGATGCGGTTGTCACTTCCGCCGACAAGGGCCTTCATGAAGCCCTGTGTCTCGTCTGTCGTCGCCGTCCGTCGGACGCCGCTCATCGGCAGCCGGGTGACGCGGACGGTCACATTTCGCTGTTGTGCTTCGCGTTCGCTCAGTCCGACGTGAGCGAGCGGCGGCTCGGTAAACATGCAGTAAGGAACCAGCCGCCCGCGCGTGCTGCGGTTGGCACCCGCCAAATTGTCCCGGATGATTCGAAAGTCGTCGATGGAGACGTGCGTGAATTGCGGGCTGCCGGCGCACTCCCCGATCGCCCAGACGTTGGGCGCGGTCGTCTCCAGCCGCTCGTTGACGCGGATATAGCCGTGCGCATCCAATTCGACGCCGGTCTCTTCTAGCCCGCTGCCGGCGGTGTTGGGAACGCGCCCCGCCGCCACGAAGATGTCGCTGCCCTCTATCTTTTGCTCGCCGGAGGGGGTGCGCACGGTCAGGCCGACGCTGTCGCCGGATCGGCCCTGCACTTTGAGGGTTTGCGCCTGGAAGAGAAATTGAATGCCCTCTTCCCTCAAAATTCTTTGTACTTCATCGGCGACGTCGGGATCCTCGCGGGCCATCAGCTGAGCACCGGTCTCGATCACGGTCACACGACTCCCGAAGCGGCGATAGGCCTGGGCCAGTTCGAGACCGACATAGCCGCCGCCGAGCACCACCAGATGCGAGGGTGCATAGTCGAGGTCGAGCGCCTCGATATGGGTCAGCGGCCGCGCGGCTTCGAGGCCCGGAACCGGGGGGATTGCCGCGTGCGTTCCGAGGTTGAGGAAGACCTGGTCACCCGCCAAGACCCGCGTACCGCCATCATTCAGCCGCACCTCGAGCGTTTTCGACGCGACAAACCGCCCGCTGCCCATGATCAATTCGGCGCCGCTTGTTTTGTAGTTGTGCAAATGCAGTTCGATTTCGCGGTTGACCATGTCGCGCTTTCGCTGGCGCACCTTTGCCATGTCGGTCGTGACCAACCCGGTGATCACCGTGCCGAACTGGGCTGCGTGATGCGCCTGATGCGCGATCCGGGCGCTCCAAATCTCGTTCTTGCTCGGCAGGCAAGCGATGTTGGGACAGGAACCGCCGATCCACCGGCGCTCGACGACGGCGGTCCGCCGCCCCGATTGCGCCAGATGCCAAGCCAGTAGCTTGCCACCAAATCCACTGCCCAGGATCAGGGCTTCGAACTGTTCGGATTGAGGCATGGGCTTCCTCCAGTACCAGCTGTCAGAGAGGAAAGTGCTTGAGAGGCCCTTGTAGCACTCCGTCGAATGAATGGCATCTTGGGGCAAGGGCCGACGAAGAGCCCGATCGTCTGCGCGCAGGTCGCTTCGAGGTCATGCGCGGCAAAGGCCACGTGGTCGATCCCGAGAACATACGGCCTCCGGCAGGCTCGTCAATATTGCTGAAAATCGGCGTCGTGGCGCATGCTTCGTCAAGCCGCTGGCCTCGATGATCAGGCCGGGCTCCGTGACTAGAAGATTTTTCCTCTCCCCTCCCCCGCCGTTGCCGCGGCGGGTCGGCGGGGACCATATCGAGGAAAACGGTAGAAGGATCTTCCGTCGGCTACCGGTCTTGCGCCAGGCAACGGACCGGAACGTATCAAGAGTAAGTTTGGCGAAAGAGGGGTCACCACACGATCCGTACAAAATCGCACGCTAAGCCGAAGAATAAACGAAATCAGATGGTTATAAGATCGATCGGCTGCGCATCGGATCAGCCCCAGATTGCAAATCATGGGGATTTTTCGTCCAACACCTTCTCTGACATCGTGCCTGGCGGACAAGGTGACCACCAAGCCCCTGTTACCGTACGATTTTGTACAAATCGTGTGGTGACCCCTGGTACGCAGGCAGCCGATGCAATAGGCGCTCCGGCCAATCCTGCAAAGATTGATGCGGCGCGACGCAATGGCCATCATGAAGCTGCGTGCGACAAATCGAAGAGCGACAGTGCGCCCTGTTCGGTGCCGATGGCGAGCCGCGTTCCGTCGGGCGACCACACCAGCGCCGTCACCCGCCCTCCCTCTCCTGGCCGAATAGGGAACACGCGGTCGCCCGTCTTGCGGGTCATCTCACACACCGCGACACAACCGTCATCGAAACCGGCCGCGACCAGGGACTGGGTCGGATGGATCGCGACCCGCGTAACCAAGCGCTCGGTTCGCTGACATAGCTCGATCGGGAGCCTTCCCTGTGGCCCGGCGCCGGCGAACGACCACAGGGTCACGCAATCGGCACCGGCCGTCGCGAGGATCGGCGGCCTGGCCAGCCAGTCCGTTGAGCGAATTTTTGCTGAATAGCCGCGCATGGCCAAGTCCTCGCCGTCGGCGGCCCGCCATCCGTGCAGCTCGCGCTCCTGCATTGCCGTCACGACGTAACGGCCGTCCGGGCTCCAGGACACGCCGATATGGGAGCCTCGCCAGTCCAGTCGATGCGGGCTCCGGCCGAG
>JAQGHW010000675.1 GCA_028291505.1 Rhodopila sp.
TGAGAGCAGGATTTTTCCCCCACAGGGGCACAGAGAATTCGTGCCGTGGCGGGCTTCATGCACATGGTCCCGCAGATTCCGTCCAGTGTGTGCTGTACACTTTCGTTTCGTCAAAAGTCGACGGCCAGTCAAATACTGTGCTTCCTCTGCGCCTCTGCGCCTCTGTGGTGAAAAATCGGTAGATCCCCCCACATACCGGCCTCTCCCCCGAGCCATCGTCCCAGAAACCCACAGCGTGCTGATCCGATGACGGATCGCTGGCTCACCCGATTGCCCTGGTGCCCGCGCCTCAGCGCGGCGGTTCTGTCTCCGTCAGCCGAAATATGCTGTAGTATCGAAAGCATGGACTACTGACATTCGTGCTGCGCCCGCGCCTCGACGAAGCGGAAGCCATGGAACAGCGGATCGTCGACGGCGCGAGAGTGTCTGGCGCGCCTCAAGGGCCACCCACGATCCTCAAAAGAATGGTGGGCCGGGGAGGATTTGAACCGTCCGACCTCACGCTTATCAAGCGTGTGCTCTGGCGCTGAGCTACCAGCCCTGAGCCAGCATGCCCGGAACAACCGGTTATCCAAAGCCACAATCCCGTTACCACATCGAACAGTCTTCACCATGCTGCGATCGGTCGCGCGATCCGAACCAATGACATCTCCGCCTACCCTCGCCCCGCACCTCTAAAGATTCCCATTGCGTTCTCCTGCAACCAGTGGTAGAAAAGAACATAGATCGAACTATCGCGAAACACCCCGTCTCATAACGAGCCAACCCATGAACCAGCAACAGCCCGCCAGCCCCACCGTCCAGTGCCTCCGCACCACGATTTGCGGCTTCCTGCTGCCATTCTTCCTGTCCGCGGCCGGTGGGAACCTCGAAGCCGCCAGGGCCGCGATCCTCGAACTGATCGATGCGTACAACGCCCGCACACTCGCCGAACTCGACCTGGTAGGCCGCATAGTCGGCTTCAGCATCGTCGCGATGGACAATCTACGGTTGTCGATGACCGAGGACATGTCGGATACCAAGGTCCTCCGCTACCGCTCCAACGCCGTAGCTCTCAGCCGCGCCGCCGAACAGGCTCGGCAAATTCTGCGCGTGCTCCAGGAAAACCGGGAAAACACCCAGGCAATCCCCCGCCCGACCGTCGCCCCCGCAGCACCGCCAAGACCGCAACTCCCGCGCACGTCCGCCGCTCTCACTCCGGCAATGCCCCTCCCCCCACTGCCGAAGGATATCGAGACAATGAAGCGCGAAGCCCGGATCATGATGGGCGCGTTCTCAAAGCAAGGCGCCAGCTCCGCGATCGAGATGATCCCAGACCCCGCCGCAATGGCCATCTCCGCCGCGCGCGCAGCGATCGCCGCGGCACGAAGACCCTCGGGCGCCTAAATCAGGCAGCCACCCCCGCCATCTGATGATCCACCAGCCGGGCGTAAAACCCCCCGCGGCCGATCAGCACCTCATGCGTCCCCGATTCGATCACCGCCCCATCCCGCAGCACCAGGATCAAATCCGCCGCTCGGATTGTGGACAGCCGGTGCGCGATCACGATCGTCGTCCGATCCGCCATCAACGCATCCAGGGCCCCCCGCACTGCCTGCTCGCTGATCGTATCCAGATGCGACGTCGCCTCGTCCAGGATCAACAGCGGCGCGTCCTTCAGGAAAGCCCGTGCGATGGCGATCCGCTGCCGCTGCCCCCCCGATAGCTGCACGCCTCGTTCCCCCACCCGAGTCGCCAGCCCATCCGGCAACCCAGCCACGTAGCCGGCCAATGCCGCGCGAGACAGCGCCAGCCCGACCTGTTCCGCCGACGCATCCGGCCGCGCCAGCCGGACATTCGCCTCCAGCGTGTCGTTGAACAGGTATGTATCCTGCGCCACCAGCGCGATCCGCCCCCGCAGCCCATCCAGCGTCAGCTCCCGCAGATCAACCCCGCCCAACCGGATCGACCCGGCCGAGGGGTCCCAGAACCGCAGCAATAAATTCGCCACCGTCGTCTTGCCCGCACCCGATGGCCCGACCAACGCGACCGTCGCCCCGGCCGGCACCTCGAACGACATGCCCGTCAGCGCCGGAACCGACCGCCCCGGGTAACGAAACAAAACCTCCTCGAACACGACCCCCGATCCACCCGCCGGCTCGCGCCCGCCGTCGTTGATCAGTAACGGTTCCGCCTCCACCACCGCCAGCCGGCGCGTCGAGGCGATCGTGTCCGCCAATTGCCGCCCCACCTGCGCGATCTCGGAAACCGGCAGGAACGCCGCGATCGAGATCAGCACCAGCAGCGGCAGCACCCCCGGTGCGACCATGCCATCAGCCACCAGTACTGCCCCAACCGCCGCCACCGCCAAACCGCCGAGACCCGTCACCGCATCCAATACGACGGCCTGGAACGACAGATCGGCCAGCAACGACAGCCGCGGCTCCTGATACCTCCGCACCGCCGCGATGAACCCGTCCCGCCGCCGTCCAGCCGCCCCGAACATCACCAGTTCAGCCAAACCCTGAATGGTTTCAGTCGCATACGCTCCGATCAGCCCCAATGCGCCGCGCGCCGCCGACCCCAGCCGGTCGATCCGCTGACGCCCGAGCAGCGGGGAGGCGCCCGCATACAGAAGGAAAGGTGCGAGCACCAACGCCAGCGGCCAGGCGATCCAGCCCATCGCCACAATCACCGTGACCGGCACCAGCACCGCGACGATCGCCGGCGCGATGGTATGGGCGAAGAAATATTCGACGGTCTCGACATCCTGAGTCGCCAGCGCAACCAGATCGCCCGACAGCCGCCGCAGCAGATAAGCCGGCGCCAGCGCATCCAACTTCCGGAACAGGTCGATCCGCATGTCGGCCAGCAGCGCATACGCCATCGCATGCGCGATCCAGGACTCCATCCAGTGCAGCAATCCCGCGAGCGGCGCCGTGATCAGCAATGCCGCCACCAAAAACCCGGTCGGCGATCCGTTCCGAACCGCGCCAAGCACCAGCGCACCCAGCACGCTGACCCCTATGAATGCCACCACGCGGCCGATCCCGGTCAGCACGGTGATCGCCAACTGTCCCCGATACGGGCGCACCACGCGCAGCAACGTGCGGATCGTCGCCGGCCAGGTCACCTGGGCAGCATCCTGCGACAGGCTCTCCACAACCGCCCCGGTTGCGGGCCCATCGGGCCGGCCAG
>JAQGHW010000683.1 GCA_028291505.1 Rhodopila sp.
CGATGGGATCGCCCGGCACGATTGTCACGGCGACCGCCTGCGTCCGCCTTAACGCCACGCAGTTGCAGATCACGTTGGCGCGGAGTCTGGCCAATGCCAGCGCGGCCTGTCGCCTGTTCTATCCGTATGGCGCCGGGACGATCGGACGCGGCAACGCGGTCACCGACAACCTCTCCGGCGTTACGCCGCCCACAGCCTGGAGCATCGCGGCCGACCTAGGGTCCACCTGGAGTCTCAACATGCCCGTGCATGTGCCTATGTCGACCGCATCGGGCGTCGTGTTGAGCGATACGGTCTGACGCATGATAACGTCAGGCTGACGCAAACCGGGTTAGAGCATGATCACGCCGAGCGGAACGTTCGTAGCGTGTGAATCATGCGATCAAACAAGGAGATATAGCGCTTTCGCCCTGGGCGCAGGACATTTCTCGCAATGTCCGGGTCAGGGTGAAAACGCTCTATCCGTGGTCCGGGAATCCGAACGCGACAAGCGCCAGGACCAGGGCGGCGGCCCAGGCCAGGTAGATCGCGATCAGCAGGTCCCGCGGCTGCAATCGGCGCGCCAGCCACCACCCCGGCGGAATACCCACGGCAAGCGCCGCTCCCGTCGGCAGCAGTCCGAACGTGTCGCCGGCGTAGATCGTCATGATGAAGCCCACGATCATCGCGACGAACACCGGCGGGATGCAGGCCAGGATCAGCATCTCGTGCCGCAGCAGCGCGCTGGCGACCGTCACGAAACTGAACAAGGCCAACGTTGGGAGATAGGCAAGGGCCTCCTGCACGTTGGCTCAACTACCCACTTTCAAGGTAGACACCAGGCCCCGCAGGCATGCCAGCAAAGACAGCGCGGTCAGGCGGCCGGTCTTGGGATTCTCGATGCTCGGCACGTTCTCGATCGTCATGGTGAATCGCGCGGCCTCGGCCTCGACACGGATCGTGTGGATATTCCGGGTAACCCCGGGGTCGGCCCAGATCCGCACATGGGTTCGTATCGGTCCGATCCCGGCCAGCGCCAAAGCGGCCGCGACATTCACGTTGGCGGGGAAGCCCGCGGCCGCGTCCAGGGCATTCCCCTCGAACACCAGCAGCGGTTCCGTCAGGTCCATGACGTCGATGCCATGTTTGTCCAGATAGGGCGCGCCAATCAGGCCCATCGGCGGCTTGCGGGTTTCCATCGTGATGCTGTCGATCGGCCCTTCGGCCGCGGCGCGAACGGCATCCAGGCCCAGCAGCGCACCCGTCGGCACAATGATGCGGGCGCCGGTGTTGAGGGCCAGCCTAACCAGGTGCATGCGCGGGAGCAGCGCACCCGCCGACGCCGGAATGAAAATCCGCCCAGCCTCCAGCGCCGGCAACGCGATCCGTTCGAAGATCGCCGCCGGCGCGGCCTCAACCACGATATCGGCCTCCGCCAGCTCCGGGATTTCGACAATACGCGGCGCCGACTGAAAACCGGCCAGGTTCGCTCGGGCCTTCACCGTGTCGCGGCTGGCGACAGAGACCAGTCGCAGACCGCTCACGCCGGCATCGAGTGCGCGCGCCAATGGCAATCCGATTGCACCCAGACCCGCGATCGCGACGGTCTTGCTCATGTTCTCACCCTTTTGTCGGGTCAATCCTTGCCCGGTCTGCTTCATTACACGCTATTGCCCGCGCCTGAACCAAGTCATCGCGTGTGTTGACGTTAGCGAAAGGATCGCCCGACCGCACGTCATATTCGGCATAACGCATACCAATGCGTTCAGCGAAATGAGCGACCCGTCGCGGTCCGGGCGTTGACAATAATTCGCGCAATGTATCCGCGCAATCGACCGGCCAAAGAGCAATCAAATGGTGTCTATGTCCACCACCGGACACGCAACAGGGTGCGGGAGCGAGCCACGCGGCCAGTCCGCGCGGCAGGAACGGCGTGTCGCCAGGTGCGGTCAGCAGGGTGCTCATGCCAAGCGAGGCCGCCCAGTCCAGTCCGGCGAGCACGCCTGCCAACGGTCCCTGCCCGTGCAACGCCCCGTCCGACAGGACCGGCAGGCCAAAGGCGGCGAAGCGGGCAGGGTCGCCATTGGCGCTGATGGCGACGTGCCGCACATCCAGTGCCGCGATGACCGCCGCCAGCATCGTCCGGTTGCCCACGGTCAGCAGCGGTTTGTCGCCGCCGCCCATCCGGCGCGCCTCGCCGCCGGCCAGGACAATGGCCGCGGTCCGCTGCTCGCTCATGAAGCAGGCGCGCGGCGTGAGGGATGGGTGGGGCGAGCAACGGGACTCGAACCCGTGACATCCAAGACCACAACCTGGCGCTCTACCAACTGAGCTATGCCCGCCATCCAGGGGGCGCCGTGTAGGCCGGTTGCCCGGTCCACGTCAAGATTCGGTTTCCGGCGGATAGGGACGATAGCCGCGGGCCTTGCCGATCGCCGCGAAATGGTGCTCGAAATCGGCGTAGTCGCCCTGCGCAACCTCGAGCGCGGCGAGTGGGTACTCTCCAGCGTACCATCGTTGGTCGAACCGTATTGGCGAACGGCGCTCCTGAAAACCATGATGCATATAATGGGCTCGGGCGAACCCCGGTCCCAGGTTCTGGGCCGTTGCAACTCCGGCCACGTCCGCGTTGGTGTCCAGGTAGTACGCTTCATCGAACAGGGCGAGGGCCTGGTTCAGGTCGCGCGGGAAGCGCGGGGCAGACTCGAACTGCTGACGCAACGCCTCGTGCGACATCTGCCGCCAGTAAGGCGCGATGCGCTGGTGCGCTTCGGCGTGGCGTTCGAACGGCACGCCGTAATTGATCGGAAAAAGAAAGAATCTGAATCGGGGATCCCCGAAGGGCAGCAGGTCCACGTCTGGTTTCTGCATTGGATTGAACAGGCCGCTGACGGCCAGATAGATGTTGTCGGCGCCGCGCGACAGCCAGGCCGCGAGCCAGCTGAAGGTGGACACGCCGATGACGAGGTTCCTGGACTGCCGGATCGTTTCGAAATCGACCAGAGGATTGGCCTGGGGCTCGTGGACGATCGCGTTTGGAAAAATTGTCCTGATGCGGTCCATATAGGCGTTCGGGTGCGTCTGGCCGATGAACACCGGGGTCAGGCCGGTCATATCGGCGATATCGCGGTAGAACTCCACCGGCGTCAGCACGTAGTGGGGGTTCTGGCCATTCAGGATATCCTCGGCGCGGATCGGACAGACCAGGTACTCCGGGCCGTAGCCCATAAATTGCCTAAAGGGCGGTACGAAGACGTCCTGGTACTCCTCCGGAGGCAGCAAATTCTCCATCCGCTGGCCGAAACCGGTCCATTCGACGCGCCTGATCTGGCCAGACCACATCTGATCCGCGAGCGCCGTCAGATTGATATGCTGCTCCCGCTGCTCGACGGCGACCGGGCCGGCGGAGTTGATCGGCGGGTGATGGATCCCCCACTCGGGGATGCTGATGTTCGATATCCGGCAGCCACGTACCGTATGCACGAACTTCAACGCGACCATGTACGCGATCATCTGGTTTGCCAGCCGGCCCATGGGCTCAAGATGAAACACTGGGGCGGCGTCGCCAGACATTTCTCTTAACTCCATCATGTTACCAAGGGGCAGGCTACCAAGGGGCAGGCTACCGGGCGGGCCGGCACACGCGATCACGCGCCTTCATAGCACCATCCCGTGGGCCTGTTTCAAGCCGCGGCGTTCGCACCTGCGGCGATCCCGCGTTGCACCCATCGGACCAGATCGTCTCAGGCAACATCACCCTGGCGTCAGGGTTCGTTCTTCGGCGGATACGGACGATATCCGCGCGCCTTGCCGATCGCCATATAATGGTGGGCGAACTCGGCATAATCGCCCTGCGCGACCTCGAACGCGGCGAGGGGGTACTCGCTTGCATACCAGACCGGATCGAGCCGTATCGGCGACCGTCGCTCCGCAAACCCATTAAGGGCATAGTGGTCCCGAGCGAATGTTCGCCCCAGTTGCTGAGCGACCGCCGCGACGTCCCCGTTCACCTCAAGGTAGAACGCCTCGTCGAAGACGGCGAGGGCCTGGTCCAGGTCGCGCGCGAAGCGTGGTGCGGCGCTGATCTGCTGACGCAACACCTCGTGTGGCATTTGCCGCCAGTACGGTGCGATACGCCGGTGCAGATTCGGCTGGCGATCCAGCGGCACGGCGTAGTTGATCGGGAAAAGAAAGAATTTATAGCGGGGATCGCCGAACGGCAGCAGATCCACATCTGTCTTCTGCATCGGGTTGAACAGGCCGCTGACCGCCATGTAGATGTTTTCCGCACTGCGCGACAGCCATGCCGCGAGCCAGGCGAAGGTGGAAACGCCGATGAGGAGGTTCGTGGACTGCCGGAGGGTCTCGAAATCGATGAGGATGTCCTGCGGCGCCCGGAATAACGCGTGGGGGAAAAGTGCCCGCAGCCGGGCGGTATAGGGATTCGGTTCCGTCTGGCCGATGAACACGGGCGTCAGGCCGGTCTGCCTGATGACGTCGCAAAAGAATTCAGGCGGCGTCACCGGGTAGTCGGGATTGGAGCCGTCCAGTACGTCGTCGCCCCGAACATGACAGACAAGAAACTCCGAACCATAGCCGACGCGATCTCGAAACGGCGGCACGAAGACACCGTGGTAGCGTTCGGGCGGCAAGAAATTCTCCATTCTCTGACCGTAACCGAACCATTCGACGCGCCCGATCTGTCCGGATCGCATCCGCCCCGCGAGCTCGGGCAGGTCGATGTATTGCTGCCGTCGTTCCGCGGCGACGGGTCCGGGGGAGTCCAACGGCGCATGGTAGATGCCCCAGTGCGGCATGTTGATGTTGGAGAGGCGGCAGCCGGGCACCATTTCAATGAACTTTAGGGCGGCCATGTACTCGATCATCTGGTTCGCCAGCAGTCCCTGGGGTTCCAGGTGAAACACAGGGCTGAACATGCTTTCCAACTCCGCAATGTTACTGAACGGTATGGCCCCTACGGCGCCAATACCACCATACCATACTGTTCTGCCATTTTGTCCCTCGCCATACTGTCCCGCGCCATACTGTCCTGGCCAAGCCTGTTTCAGTTTTCGGCTTTATTGGGCCGCACCCCGGGCGCCGATGGCGGGGCTCTGAAATTGCTTGCCGCCACCGGGGTCGCCGGGGCATTTATCGATCATGAGTGGAAACAATGCCGTCCAGCAACCGGCCGCAACGCAGGCCGCCTCCGGCGCGCCCGGCCGAACTGACCCTCGCCCCACCGTCAATGGTGAGACGGTGGAGCAGACGCTGGCCCGAGCGCAGGCCGCGGCGCAGGCGAAGCGGCTGAATGAGGCGAGCGGCATTTGCGCCGACGTCCTCGCGGCTACCCCCGACCATCCGGCGGCGCTGGCCCTTCAGGGCATTGTCGCTGCAATGGCCGGCGATCCCGATCGTGGCGTTGCCCTGTTGCGCCGGGCGATTCAGCTGCGGCCGGGAAATGCGACCTGGTATGCGCATCTCAGTTCGCTGTGCCGAACCACCTACCGGATGGATGAGGCGCTGGCGGCCGGTCAGGAATCGATCCGGCTGGATTCCAGCAATCCGGAACATCTCGTCAACCTGTCGCTGATCTTTGTCGATGTCGACGACCGCGACCGCGCGATGGCCTGCCTGTTGCGCGCGCTGGGCCTGAAGCACGACCATGCCGACGGCCACCTGGCGATGGCGCAGAACCTGCTGGCGATGGGCGACTTCGACCCGGGCTGGATGGAATATGAATGGCGCAACATGACCGAGGCCGGCAAGGCGACGATGCCGGCGATGACCTCGGCACATTGGAACGGAATGAAAATCCCCAATGGACGCCTGTTGCTGGTGGGCGACCAGGGCTACGGCGATACCATCCAGTTCGCCCGCTACATCCCAATGGCGGCCGAACGGTGCCAGGAGGTCATCGTCGGGTGCAGCGCCGAGATGGGTCCGCTGCTGGCGAATATCCCAGGCGTCAAGCAATACTGCCACCGCTGGACCGATGTTCCCGGCCATGCCGCGCATTGCCGCCTGTCCAGCCTGCCATACCTGTTTCGCACCCAGTTGGACACCATCCCGGCGCAGATCCCCTACCTGAAGGCCGATCCGGCCCGTATCGCGCACTGGCGCGACCGTCTGGCGCATACCCTGCCGTCCGGGGTAAAGCGCGTCGGCCTGGCCTGGACCGGCCGTCCAACGCACCCGAACGACCGCCGCCGGTCCTTGCCCCTGGCGCAGCTTGCGTCGCTTGCCGATGCAGGGCCGGCGGCCTTCGTCTCCCTCCAGAAGCCGATGCCGGCACGTGATCTGGAAACGGTCGCACGGTTCCCCGGCATGACCGACCTGTCGGACGAGTTGACGGATTTCGGGGAAACCGCGGCGCTGATGGAGAACCTGGACCTGGTAATCACGGTGGATACCTCGATGGGCCATCTGGCCGGTGCTCTGGGCAAGCCGGCCTGGATCCTGATCCCGAAGGCCGCCGATTGGCGCTGGATGCTGGATCGGGAGGACAGCCCGTGGTACCCGTCACTGCGGCTGTTCCGGCAGCAGAAGCCGGGTGCCTGGGATGAACCGATGGGCAAGCTCCGTGCGGCCTTGAGTCGCGAACTGGCCGGGTCGCGTGCGGAGACCGTTGACGCCGACTGACCGACGGTTTGCGTTGCCGACATAGTCGGGACAGACGCAAATGATCGACATATCGTCGGGCGGCGTGCCGGACTAACGACCAACGAGCACCACGGTAAAATCAATCCTGGCGAGTCAAGCAAAGTAACGCCCTGGCCGGCGACGAAATGAGTTCTGCTTGGCGGAGTTCATTACGTGACGGAGGCGCGGGCGGCATCGCGTACATCGATCTAACATCAGACTGCAAGGCCACGCCGCCACGGCTCGCCCGTCCGGCCAGGATGTCAGCGATGATGCCCGCACGCTCCGCCGTTGTGTGCAAGTCCCGGGTCGCCGCCTTGATCGCGTCCAGGCCGCCCAACCGTCACGCTGGCAGCGGATCCGAGACCGCCGGCGGCTGCGCGGTGATCGCGATGCGCAGCACGTCCAGCGGCACCAGCATCCCATCACGCTCGAAATGCCAGAACGTCCAGCCATTGCAGCTTGGCGCATTCTGCAGCAGCGCCCCAACCTTGTGGATCGACCCGCGGACATCCCCGGCACTCAAGGATCCGTCCGGTCCGACCATCGCGCTGACCCGCCGTTGACGGTCGAATACCGTGGTACCGGGCGAGATCAACCCCTGCTCCACCAGGCTGCCGAACGGAATGCGCGGCGCCTCCCGCTTGGTGGGCTGCGACGTCGCGCCCTCGATCGAGATCGCCTTGGTCCGGCGGACCCGCCCGATCGCGGCTTCGGCATACGCGGGGTGGCGCTCGATGCCGATGAAGTGCCGGCGCAGCCGCTTCGCCACCGCCGGCGTGGTGCCGGTGCCGGTGAACGGGTCCAGAATGATATCGTCCTGATTGGTGCTGGCCAGCAGAACGCGGTGCAGCAGCGCCTCGGGCTTCTGAGTCGGATGCAGCTTCAGGCCGTGCTCGTTTTGCAACCGCTCCGGACCTGTGCACAGCGGGATGAACCAGTCGCTGCGCATCTGGATGTCGTCGTTCAGCGACTTCATCGCCTGGTAGTTGAACCGGTAGCGCGACTCGCGACCCCTCGCGGCCCAGATCAGCGTCTCATGCGCATTGGTGAACCGCCGCCCGCGGAAGTTCGGCATGGGATTGGACTTGCGCCAGATCACGTCGTTCAGGATCCAGAAGCCCAGATCCTGCAGAATGGCGCCAATCCGGAAGATGTTGTGGTACGCTCCGATCACCCACAGCGTGCCGTCCTTGCGCAACAGCCGCCGGCACTCGGTCAGCCATTCGCGCGTGAACGCGTCGTAGGAGGCGAAGTCGGTAAATCGATCCCAGTCGTCGTCTACGCCATCGACCAGGCTGTCATCCGGACGCCGGAGTTCACCCCGCAACTGAAGGTTGTACGGCGGATCGGCGAAGACGCAATCCACCGAGGCGGCCGG
>JAQGHW010000685.1 GCA_028291505.1 Rhodopila sp.
TTGCCGGTTGGCGCGAGGCGCCTTATCGATACTGACCTTAGGAACAGGAGCGTCGCGATGAAATTACTGAGCTTCCGCCGGCCGGATGGGACCGAAAGCTGGGGCATCCTCAAGGGTGAGGGCGTGATCGATCTGGGCAGTCGAGCGCCGGGGCTGAAGCATGCGTTGTGGGCGACGACGTCGCTGGCCGAGGAAGCCTCACGCCATGCCAGTTTCAAGCTGGACGACGTGACCCTGCTGCCGCCGATCCCGGATCCGGAGAAGATCCTGTGCGTCGGGCTGAACTATATCTCGCACATCAAGGAAGGCGGGCGCGAGCCGCCGCCGAAGCCGATCATTTTTACCCGGTATCCGAACTCCCAGGTTGGGCACGGCCAGGCGATGGTGCGGCCGAAGGCTTCCGCCACGTTCGATTATGAGGGCGAATTGGCGGTGATCATCGGGCGGCAATGCCGGCATGTGAAGAAGGCAGACTGGGAGAGCGTGGTGGCGGGGTATTCCTGCTACAATGACGGCTCGATCCGGGAGTGGCAGCGCCATTCCTCGCAGTTCATTCCAGGTAAAAATTTTTATAAGTCGGGCGCCTTCGGGCCCTGGATCGTTACCCCGGAAGAAGCGGGTGATATTACGAAGGCGCATCTGATCAGCCGCCTGAACGGGGTGGAGCAGCAGCATGCGACGATCGACGACCTGTGCTTCGATATTCCGACGTTGATCGAGTATTGCTCGACGTTCACCCAGTTGGAGGCGGGGGACGTGATCGCCACCGGCACGACGGGCGGGGTTGGCGCGTATCAGACTCCGCCGCTGTGGATGAAGCCGGGCGACACGATCGAGGTGGAGATCAGCGGGATCGGGGTGCTGCGCAATCCGATTGTTGGCGAGGAGTGAGAGCGGACCGTTGCGGTTTTGTCATGACAAGGCCGGCTTGGCCCAATAACCCACCATCACTTCGGCCGGTCCAGTACCGCAAGACGTGGGTGGCGGGGACAGGCCCGGTCATGACACGAGGGGTGAAACCTTGAGGCTGGTCTGATCCATGAAATCATACGAAACCCTGCTGACTGAGCACGTTGGCGACCATCTGCTGAAAGTGACGCTTAACCGGCCGGAGGTGGGGAACGCGCGCAATACGCAGATGGGGCTGGATCTGCTCGATCTCTGGACCGGGCTGATCGACGATGCGGGGGATATTCGTTGCGTGATCCTTACTGGTGCGGGGGAGAAGATATTCTGTGCCGGGGGCGACCTGAAGCAGCGGAAGGGGCTGACGCCGAAGCAATGGCAGCACCAGCACGAGATCTTCGAGCGTGGCCGCGACGCACTGCTGGAATGCCCGGTGCCGGTGATCGCCGCGATCAATGGTCACGCCTATGCTGGCGGATTGGAGACGGTGCTGGTCTGTGACTTCGCTTATGCAGTCAGCACCGCTCGGTTTGCTCTGACCGAAGTCACGATCGGCATCATGCCAGGGGGTGGCGGGACGCAGACCTTGCCTCGGATCGTGGGTGAGCGCCGAGCCAAGGAGATCATCCTGACCGGCAAGCCGTTCTCGGCGGAGCAGGCACTGGAATGGGGCATTCTGAACCGCGTCTGTGAACCGGGCACGCTGATGGATCAGGTGTTGGAAACGGCGCGCACGATCTGCGGCAACGCGCCGCTGTCGGTGCGTCAGGCGAAGAAGTCGATCCATCATGGCCTGCAGATGGACCTCAAGCGCGGCCTGATGTTCGAGGTCGAGGCCTATAACCGGCTGGTCGATACCGAGGATCGGCGTGAAGGCGTGCTGGCGTTCAACGAGAAACGCAAGCCGGTGTTCAAGGGACAGTAAGGACGGCCTGGACGCTGGATGACTCCCTGGTGGAGGCGGTCGTGCAGCAGTAGCGACTGGGCCGGCCGGTCGTTTTTTGTGGACAATATTAACCCGCGGTTAACCGCTCGCGGGCATGATGCCGCGATGTGACGACCCTCGGGGGCAGGACGCCATCGTGCCTGCTGCTGTATTTCCGCGGGAAACATGCGACCAGGTCGGACAAGTCATGCAAATTGGCGGCTCCATTTCGGGCGTTATCGCCGCGGCGGCCGCGGTTGATGTGCCTTCCATGACCACCCGACAGATTGCCGCGCTGGGCAGCAAGCAGGTCGCGGCGATCAGTTCCGGCGATTTCGCGGCCTTGACGTCGACGCAGATGTCGGCGTTTTCGCCGGCGGCCATCGCGGGCCTCAACAGCGCCGATCTCGGTGGGCTGTCCGCGAGCCAGATCGCCGGCTTTGGCCGCGCCCTGGTCGCCGCACTCAGCCCTGGTCAGGTTGGCTTTCTGCCGGACGCCACGGTGGCCGCGCTCAGCAGCGCGCAACTGGCTGGTCTTTCGGGTTCGGCCATCGCCGCCCTGACTGTGACCCAGGTCGCGGCGCTGCAGACCAATCAGATCAGCGCCCTCAGCCCCGGTCAGGTCGCCGCTTTCAAGCCGGCCCAGATCATAGCGCTGGGGACGGCACAGGTCGCGGCGTTGAGGACCGCACAGGTCGCGGCTCTGAAGCCGGCGCAGGTGGCCTCGCTCACCACGGACCAGATCTCCGCGTTGAGCCCGGCGCAGGTCGGCGCGTTCGGTTCGGCGCAGGTGGCTGGCCTTTCCACCACGGCGGTCGCCGCCCTGAGCTCCACGCAAATCGGGGCGCTTTCGGCGGCCGGGATCGCCGGGCTGGGAAGTGCGGATCTTCGGACCCTGACCGCCGGCCAGGCCGGGGGCCTGACGGGGACCCAAATGGCAGCGCTGAGGGCCGCGCAGGTCGCGGCGCTGCCGGTGGCCACGCTGAATGCGCTCAGCGCGGATCAGTTTGCAGCGTTGTCCGGCGCGGATGTCGCCGCTCTTACCACTGCGCAGGTGGCCGGACTGGCGCCGGCGCAGATCGGTGCACTGACCACGAGGCAGCTGTCGGCTCTGGGTTCGGCCCAGGTCGCGGCGTTCCCGGTGGCTGGCGTTACCGGACTGACGGCCAGCCAGATCAGTTCGTTGTCGCCGGCGGGCATTTCGGGCCTGACCGTGACGGCGCTGGGCGCGCTTGGTTTCGATCAGATCGCGGCGCTGACGGCGAAGCAGGTCCCTGGCCTCCGGCCGGCGCAAATTGCCGCGCTGACCACCGATCAGATCGGTGCGTTGAGCTCGATCCAGATCGGCGCGCTTACCGCCTCGCAGGTTGCCGCGTTTTCGACGGGTGCCATCGCGGTCCTGACGTCGACGCAAATCGGGGCGCTTTCGACGGCCGGGATCGCCGGGCTTGGTACCGCCGATCTGCGAACCCTTTCCGCCAACCAGGCGGCGGGTCTGACGCGGAGCCAGGTCGTGGTCCTCCGAGCGGCGCAGATCGCGGCGTTGGCGACGGATACGCTGAATGGGCTGAGCAGCGGCCAGCTTGCCGGGTTTTCCCGCGCGGATGTCGCCGCCCTCACCACCAGGCAGGTCGCGGCGCTGGCGCCGGCGCAATTCGGCGCCTTCACCACGGGCCAGCTCGCGGCCCTGGGTTCGGCCCAGATCGCGGCACTACCGGTGGCCGACGTCTCCGGGCTGGCGCCGACACAGGTGGCGGCACTGTCGGCCGCCGGCGTCGCGGGCCTGGGCAGCGATGCGTTGGCCGCACTCGGTCCCGATCAGATCGCGGCGCTGACGACGCACCAGATCGCCGCCCTAAAACCGGCGCAGATCGCATCCCTGCCGGCGGCGACGCTCAACGCGCTGAGCAGCCAGCAACTGGGTGCCATTTCGCATGCGGGCATCGCCGCATTGACGACGGCCCGGCTTGCGGCGCTGACGAGCACGCAGATCGGCGCGCTTGGGTCGGGTCAACTTGCCGCCCTGGGTTCGGCCCAGGTCGCGGCGCTGCCGGTTGCCGGTATCGAGGCTCTCGGCTTCCACCAGATGGCGGCGCTGTCACCGGCCGGCATCGCGGGCCTGACCAGCGATGCGATCGCGGCGCTCGGGACGGGGCAGATCGCGGCACTGACGGCGCCACAGGTCGCCGCTCTGCATCCTGCCCAGATCGCTGCGCTGACCCCCGGGCAGCTTGGCGGCTTGAGCACGACCCGAATCGGCGGACTTAGTTCCTCGCAGGTAGCGGCTCTTTCGGTTGGGACATTTGCCGCGCTGACGTCGACGCAGATCGGTGCCATTTCGCCGGCTGGAATCGTGGGGCTGACGAGTGCGGATCTTGGGACCCTGGCGGGTGGGCAGAATCCCGGCTTCAGCCACGCCCAGGTCGCCGCGCTGCTGCCGCGGCAGGTTGCCGAGCTGCCGGCGGAGACGCTGGGTGCGCTGGTCAGCAGCCAGTTGTCCGCCCTTTCGGCCGCGGCGGTTGCCGCACTGACGACCGACCAGCTTGCCGCGCTGACGAGTGGGCAGATCGGTGCGCTCAGCACACGGCAACTCGCCGCCCTGGGTTCAGCGCAGGTCGCGGCCCTTCAGATGGCCGACGTCACCGCGCTGAGCTCCACCCAGATGGCGGCGCTGTCGCCCGCTGGGGTCGCGGGATTGACCACCGACGCGATCGTCGCACTCGGCACCGAGCAGGTCGCGGCACTGCGGCCGGCGCAGGTCGCGGCGCTCGGGTCAGACGCCATCGCGGCGCTTTCGGGTAGCCAGGTTGCGGCGGTTTCGAACCTGGCCATCGCAGCGCTTACCGCTCGGCAGCTTGGGGGCCTTACGGTGGGACAGGCGGGTGCGCTGACGACGGCGCAGCTTGGCAGCCTGAAGGCGTCGCAGACCGCCGCACTTCCCACGGCCGATATCGCCGGATTGTCGCCTGCACAGGTGGCAGCGCTTTCCATCGGCGGTATCGCGGGGCTTGCCACCGCCGCCACCAGCGCCTGGGGCTCCGATCAGGTCGCGGCGCTGACCACGGCGCAAATCCCGGCGCTTGGCAGCGCCAACATCGGCGCGCTGAACCAGGCGCAGTTCGACGCACTCAGTTCGGGGCAGATCGGCTCGCTGACCAGGTCCCAGGCTGGGGCCATCTCGGTCTCGACAGCCGCGAGCCTGGGTACCGAGCAGCTTGCGGCGTTGTCGACCGCTGGGATCGGCGGGCTGTCCAGCGATGTGCTGAACAGCATGGACGCGACGCGATTCGGCGCGTTGACCGCGGTTCAACTTGGTGGGCTGAGCAAAGCTCAGGTCGCGGCGCTTCCGGCGGCCACCGCCATGACGCTGACCGCGGACCAGCTTGTTGCGTTGTCGGCGGCCGGTGTCAGCGGACTTTCGACGGACGCGATGGGTAGCCTGAGCACGACCCAGCTTGATGCGCTCGGCACCCAGCAGATCGGCGCACTCGGCTCCGCTCAGGTGGCGGCATTGTCCTCGGACCAGCTTGGCTCGTTGTCGGACATCCAGCTTTTGGCGCTGTCGCTGGCTGGAATCGCGGGGCTGGATGTGACGGCGGTGGCGGACCGGATCAGCCTGCTGCGGCCGGCTCAGTTCGCCGGATTTGGCTCGACGCAGATCGGTGCGCTGCCCAGCGCCACGATCACCGCGCTGAGCAGTAGCCAATTGGCATCGATCTCACGCAGCGGGATCGCCGGCCTGGCGACTGACACGATCGTGGCTCTCGGAACGCAGGTCGACGCGTTTTCCACGGCGCAGATGGGGGGACTGGGTTCGGCGCAGGTCGGGGTACTGTCCGGCGACGCGCTGGCTGGGCTTTCGACCAGACAACTCACCGCGATCTCATATTCTGGGGCGCTGGGGTTCAATCCGACGCAGATCTCGGGGCTTTCAACCTATCAGGTCGGTGGGCTGTCGACGATCCAGTTGCTGGCGCTGGGGTCGGAGGATGTGGCGGCGCTGTCGCCGAAGCAGATCGGTGCGTTGAGCTCGGGACAGGTGGCGGCGCTGAGTCCGACCCAGATCGGGGCGCTGACGACCGATCAGATCGCGGCATTCAACAAGGATGCCGCCGGACTGGGGGCCGCCCAAATGCCGGGGTTTTCGACGGATGACATCGCGGCGTTGAGCACTGTGGCGTTCACCGCATTGAACAGCACGGCGATCCAGGCGTTGTCCGCGGCGCAAATCGGCGCGACGACCACGGCCCAGCTGGCAGCGTCCAGGGGACGCCAGTTGGCCGCCTATTCGAACACTCAACTGTTTGAAATGACCCCGACGCAATTGGGGGTGCTATACGGGTGAGAAATATTGGCACGCTGCTTGAGTGTTCCAGCCCGGTCGGCGGGCGACCCCTCGATCCGTCACTGGACCGGCACGCTGCACGTCGCGTGCCTGCGGATGTTGCGTCGTTGGAAGGGCCGATGTGTGTGGGGATCTACCGATTTTTTCACCACTTGACAGGATCATTCCGACAATGAACCATTGGCGACTTGAAGCGTCGCCGGCATTATTATTTGCCGGCGACGCCCGCGTGGGTGGGTCGTTCTACTTCGTCAACTGGCCGCGAATCGCGCCGCTGGGGAAGTTCTTGGAATGAATGTTCACATAGTACAACCCCGCCGTCAGCTGTTGCTCCTGTTCGGGGGTCAGGGTCGCGGTGCCATGGATCGGGCTGGTCGGACTTTTAGGAAACGCCACGACGACGCCAGCGTTCTTGCCGGGTTCGGCCGGTCCGTGGATGTGCGCGGCGACAACATCGCTGGCGAAGCCCTGGAAGGTGACATCGTAGGTGATTTCATGCGTTGCGGTGTCGAGCGATACGGTCGCCTCACCCGAACCCTTGGACGTGGTTGGCGGCACTTCAGCCGCAGGGGTCATGGTCGTGTGAAATTTCACGGTTGCGGCTGACGCCGTTCCGGCGAACAAAATGGCGAGGCTGGCAAGAGTCACAGAGCGGCGAAGCATGGAACCATCCCTTTTTTATCGTGTGTTTATGACATTCTTTCTTCGTGGGAACTCGGCAGGATTGTCCCCGATCACGTGTTTCCCGTGGGTGAAATAGGATCGTCTGCACTATCTGCAATAGTCGATGCCAGCCGAAATGAAATGAAACGGCAAATCGGCGATGACTGTTTTGCGACCTACTTGGACGATTGGCCGACTGGCCTATTCGATGATTGGCGGGTTTCGTTCGGGTCGTGGCCGGATTGTCGCAGGATGACGTCGTTCACGCCGTTGGAGGCCTCGGCGGCGACCACGACCGCGACATCGCCCCAGTAATGGTCGAGCGTGCCCGCCGGGATCTCGTTCAACTGGACCACGCGGCCGCGTTCGTCACCGGCGCCGGTCTTCACGGTCCACTGGATCTCCACCCGTTCCTGGTGCTTGGGGATCGGCACCACCTTGACGTCGCCCTGAACGACGAAATCGGCGCCGGTCGGCGTGGTGAGCACGACCGGACCGAGCACGGCGAGGCGCGCGCGCATTTGCCGGGTAAGGGACTGGTCGCCATCACCGGGCGCACCTGTGACGTCGGCGACAAGGACCTTGGCCGGGCGGTTATAAAGGCTGCCCGGGTCGGCCTTGTCGTGGGCGACCCGGATGCTGGTCAGGACCGCGCCGATCCGCGGCGCTGCCTCGGTCGCGATCTGCTGCAACAGGGTCGGATCGGCGTTGGCCCATTGCTGCAAGGCCACCAACTCGCCTTCGGCACTGCCTTCCTCCTTGCCCTGGGGGTCCTGCACGCTGAACAACGGCTTGATGCCATTGCCGCTGCGTTCGGCCCGGGTGATCAGGCGCCAGTCGGCTTTCTCGGGTGAGCGTACCATCGCCGGCACTTCGGTTGCCAGCAGCGCCGCCGCGATCTGCTTCGCCAGTTCGTGATTGGCGGCGTCCGGCAGCAGCGTGTCCGTTCCGGGTGGGACGGCGAGCAAGGGGGTGAGCGGCTGGGCCAAGCGGCGGGCGGTCGCTCCTGGGTTGCCCAGGAACGGCTCCGGCAGGTCGCCGCACGCGGACAGCAAGCCGCATAGAATCATTGGGTACAGAAGCATGGCCAGGCGGCCGAGGGGGCGAATCATCTGGCCGCTTCAAGCAGATGCCGGGGGGCGCCGGAAGGGGCTTTCGCCTGACAATACGATCATGCGGGCTGGATGACCGAGATCTGGTGTCCGATCGGCCCGGTTTTGACCGCCGCGGGGCCGCTGGTTTGGCCGTCGGTCGTGGCGCTCGCCTGGGCCAGGGTACGGCGGCGATAGCTGAAGAAGCGGGCTTCCTCGGCCAGGGTGTCGATGCCGGTCACGATGATGTGGCCGACTCCGGCGGCGCGCAGGCGGGCGGCGCAGTAGCCGGGAAGGTCGAACTGCCAATGATCCTGTCGCCGGCCTTGGGCGAAAAATATCGAGTCGGCGGCGGATCGGGCCAGCACGGCGTCTCGCAGGTCGGGGCCGACCTCATAGGATGGCTGGGCGATGCAGGGGCCGATGGCGGCGGTGATACGATCGGGTTCGGCACCGAGGGCGGTCATGGCGGCGATGGTCGCCTCCAGCACCCCGGCCACCGCGCCGCGCCACCCGGCATGAGCGGCGCCAACGATCCGCCTGCCGGCATCGGCGAACAGGACCGGTGCGCAATCGGCGGTGACGATGCCCAGCGCGAGGCCGGGCTGGCGAGTGACCATGGCGTCGGCCTTGGCGCCCTGGCCGGCGGCCCACGGTTCGGTAGCGGTCACCACATGGGTGCCATGCACCTGGGTCAGTCCGAGCAGTCGGGTTGGGTCCGCGCCGAGGGAGCGGGCGACTCGGGCTCGGTTCTCCAGCACCGAGCCGCGGTCGTCCTGGCTGGAAAGGCTGCAGTTCAGGCTGGCGTAGGAACCGGTTGAAACGCCACCTCGGCGGGTGAAGAAGCCATGCGGCATCAGCAGCGAATCCACGGTCAGGGCTTCCGCCATTGGGGCGCGACTCCGGAAAAGGATGATGGCTTTGGTGTGGGCAATGTGCCGCCGGGGGTCAATCGGGATGTTGGCTGATGCGGCGATCGGCGTGCGTTTGGAAGGCGTCGGGGTGCGCCGATTTCGCCGGCCATGATGAGGGATATGTTCGCCTCGGCGCCGACTGGTATTACGCTGTCACGCGAGACGAAGCCGGGAGGACAAGGCGATGATCGGAATCGATTGGGGCACCACCAGTTTCCGTGCGTTCCGCGTCGGACGGGACGGCGAAATTCGCGACCGGCGGATGGCGCCGAAGGGCATCCTGAACGTGCCGGATGGGCGTTTCGGCGACACGCTGCGGGAGGAGATCGGGCCCTGGCTGGCCGCTGGGGAAGATCGGGTCCTGCTGTCGGGCATGATCGGCAGCCGTCAGGGCTGGAAAGAGGCGCCCTACCTGCCCTGCCCCGCCGGCGCCGGCGAACTGGCTGGCGCGCTGGTCGATATCGGGTTCGACTGGGCTCGGGTGAAGCTGGTTCCCGGACTGTCCGGCATCGACAGTTCGGGTGTGGCCGAGGTGATGCGCGGGGAAGAGACCCAGGTGCTGGGTGTCCCGCCGCTGCTGCGCGACGGCGGGGTTGCCTGCCTGCCTGGCTCGCACTCCAAGTGGGTGCGCGTGGAGGGCGGCCGGATCGTGAATTTCACGACGCATATGACGGGTGAGGCGTTTGCCGCCTTGCGCGGCTACACCATCCTGGGGCGCATGATGCGGGACGGTCCGACCGGCGGCGCTCCGTTCGATGCCGGGGTTGCCCGTTCGGCGGACCCGGGTGGGTTGCTGCATCACCTGTTCGGCGTGCGTGCGCTGGCGCTGGCGGACCGTTTGCCGGAGTCGGACGCGCCGGCGTACCTGTCCGGCATCCTGATCGGTCATGAGGTCCGAGCGGCTCTGGCGGCGGCGGCGATGGAACAGGCGGCGGGAATGGTGGTGCAGGTGATCGGCGCGCCGGAACTGACGATGCTTTACGCCAAGGCGATCACCGCCTGTGGCGGCTATGCCGAACGGCACGACGGGGAGGCCGCGGCTCGGGGTCTCGCGCTGGTCGGGGAACATGCCCAATGGGGCTGAGCGGGTGGCTGGCGCGCTGCAAGCTGGTGGCGATCCTGCGCGGGATCCGGCCGGAGGAGGCGGTTGCGGTTGCCTCGGTGCTGGCGGTGCGTGGGTTCGCGATCGTTGAGGTGCCGCTGAACTCGCCCGATCCGCTGGCCAGCATCGCCGCGCTCGCCGGGGAGTTTGGAGACCGGATGCTGATCGGGGCCGGCACGGTGATGACCGAGGCACAGGTCGCCGAGGTTGCCGCGGCGGGTGGGAAGCTGATCGTGACGCCGCACGCCGATGCCGCGGTGGTGCGGGCGGCGAAACGCCTTGGGTTGCTGGCGGTGCCGGGTTTTTTCACGCCGGCGGAGGCGTTCGGCATGCTGGCCGCCGGTGCCGATGCGCTGAAGCTGTTCCCGGCCGAGGGCGCCAACCCGGCGATGCTGCGGGCGATGCGGGCGGTGTTGCCGGCCGGAACGATGGTGCTGCCGGTGGGCGGGATCGACGCGACCAACATGGCGGCATGGCGTGCGGCGGGGGCTGCCGGGTTCGGCATCGGGTCGGCGGTGTACAAACCGGGCGACACGCCGGAGATCGTCAGCGCCAAGGCTCTGGCGCTGGTCTCGGAGGAGGCGACGCCGGCTTGAGGTGGGCGGGTTGGTGCGAGATGTTACTTTTTGCCCGGGCTGGGATGCGAGCCGGCGGCGAGGACGCGGTCGATGAAGCCTTGCGTGCTGCCGAGGTAGTTGGCTGGATCGATCAGTTGCTCGATCGCGGCCCGGTCGAGGCGGGCGGACACCACCGGGTCGCGTTGAAGGGCGTCGGCGAGGGATACGTTCTCGGTCAGCGCGGTGTCGCAGGCATGCTTGACGACGTGATGCGCCTCACCGCGGCCGATGACGGGGGCAAGACCCATCATGACTGCCTCAGAAACGATCAGGCCGTGGGTGATGTCGAGGTTCGCCCGCATCCTGGCGGTGTCGACGACCATGCCCTCGGCGATGGCTTTGGTGTGCAGCAGGGCGCCGTGGGTCAGGACGAAGGCTTGCGGCAGGGCCAGCGACTCGGCCTGCCAGGGACCGGTGGCTCGCTCGTGGTCCTGCGCCATCGCGCCCTGCATGACCGGGACCAGCCCTTGAACCATGCGGGCGGCGGCGAGGATGTATTCCGAGGCGATGGGGTTGCGCTTCTGCGGCATGGTGGAGGAGGCGCCGCGGCCGGCGACGTAGGGTTCGGCGACCTCTCCGACCTCGGTCTGCGCCAGCAGGATGATGTCGGTGGCGATTTTCGCCAATGTGCCGCAGATAAGGCCGAGGACACTGACGGTTTCCGCCAGGGCGTCGCGGCAGACGTGCCAGGGGGCGAGCGGGGCGTTCAGTTTCAGTTGTTTCGCGAGCGCCTCCATGACGGGGATGCCCTGGTCGCCGAGGGAGGCCAGTGTGCCGGCGGCGCCGGCGAACTCGACCATCTGGACCCTGGCGCGCAGTTGCTGGAGGCGTTCGAGGTGGGCGAGGAAGGGCATCGCCCAGATCGCGCATTTCAGGCCGAAGGTGACCGGCAGGGCCTGTTGCAGATGGGTGCGGCCGGCCATGACGGTGCTGCGGTGCTTGTCGGCCTGGGAGGTCAGGGCCGTCAGGATCGCTTTTAGTGCGGTCTCGATCAGGTCCAGGCCGTCGCGCACCTGCAGGACGGTGGCGGTGTCCATGATGTCCTGGGTGGTGGCACCCCAGTGGGTCCAGCCACCGGCTTCTCCGGCGGCTTTGGACAGGCCGGCGACAAGGCCGACGACGGGGTAGCCGACATTGCGGGCGCTGGCGGCGAGGTCCTCGGTCCGCAGGTTCTCCACTTTCGCCGCCGCGACGATCGCCTCGGCCGCGTCGGCCGGGATGATC